>NZ_CP059139.1:5395000-5654112 GCF_014109765.1 Pseudomonas berkeleyensis | reverse complement strand
TGACACTGACTATCCCCTATCCAGGCGGCGATGCAAAAACAGCTGCCATTGTACCGGCCAACGACCTAGTTATCCACATGGTCGCAAGTAGATGGCCAAGTAAAATCAAAGCCTTATTTACATTCATCAGGCTTATCAGAGGCTACATAAACCTTGTGGATAAGCACCCGACAAGTCTTTGCACAAGCCTGTGTATATACGGGTGCAAAACCAGGCTGTGGGTAAACCCGCATTCCATCCCCAGTCAACACGCAGCATACGCACAGCAGATGCAGCTCTTTTGGACAGCTTTATCATTGCCTCGAGAGCAGCGCTTGCAGGCGCTTGAGGAGGTTTTCCACAAGCCTGATCAAGGCTAATCATCATAAACATAGAAAAAGAGCTTTAAACCTTTCCTTCTTTCTATCTCTATATGGCGAATAAGGCTGGTTGGAAATTGACCTACCGCGCGGCTTTCTCTAGAATTGCCGGTCTCTTTAAACCAGGGTCATTCCGACCCTAGTCGATCACCCAGGTAACGCACCATGAAACGCACTTTCCAACCCAGCACCATCAAGCGCGCTCGCACCCACGGTTTCCGTGCCCGCATGGCCACCAAGAACGGTCGTGCCGTCCTGTCGCGTCGTCGCGCCAAGGGCCGTAAGCGTCTGACTGTCTAATTCATCCAGACAGGTGGTGAGTCGAGGCTTCGGCCGGGAAAAGCGACTGCTGACTCCCCGGCAATTCAAGGCAGTCTTCGACTCCCCAAGCGGTAAAGCTCCGGGCAAAAGTGTCCTGTTGCTAGCGCGCGATAACCAGCTTGATCATCCCCGCCTTGGTCTGGTGATCGGCAAAAAGAGCGTCAAGCTCGCCGTCGAGCGCAACCGCATCAAGCGTCAAATCCGCGAATCCTTCCGTCTCAGCCAGGACAACCTGGTGGGCTGGGATATCGTGGTGGTCGCCCGCAAAGGGCTAGGCGATCTGGAGAATGTCGAACTTGCCCAGCAATTCGGCAAACTCTGGAAACGCTTGGCCCGTAGCCGGCCCAACAGGGACGCAGATTTATCCTCCGGGACAAGCGACAATCCCCATGCGTAAAGCGGCCTTAGCCTGTATCCAGGTGTATCGCTATGCCATCAGCCCGCTGATGGCCAGCCATTGTCGCTTCTATCCCAGCTGTTCCTGCTATGCATACGAAGCCATTGAGCAACATGGCTTCCTGCGTGGTGGCTGGCTGGCAGCTCGCCGTCTCGGTCGCTGCCATCCCTGGAATGCCGGCGGTTTCGATCCGGTTCCACCCGCAAAAACATCCCGTTCCCCTTCGATGGCCGAATAATCATGGATATCCAACGTTCGATCCTGATCGTCGCCCTGGCAGTCGTGTCCTACCTCATGGTCCTGCAATGGAACGAGGATTATGGTCAGGCTGCCCTGCCGGCCGAGGTACGTTCCTCGACCGCTGCGACGCCCGCCTTGCCGGATACCCCGGCGGCAAATTCCAGTGGTGCTACCGACGACATCCCCACTGCCGTGGCTGAGCCCAGTGCAGCAGCCGTCGCCCCCACCGCGGTGGCCAGCGACGAGTTGATCCGCGTGAAAACCGACGTACTGGATCTGGCCATCGATCCGCGTGGTGGTGACATCGTGCAACTGCGCCTGCCGCAGTACCCACGTCGCCAGGATCGCCCGGACGTACCGTTCCAGCTGTTCGACAATGGCAACGAGCGCACTTACCTGGCTCAGAGCGGCCTGATTGGCCAGAACGCTCCTGACAGCTCGGGTGGCCGCGCCCTGTGGACGAGTGAAAAGACCAGCTACGAGTTGGCCGAAGGCCAGGACAGCCTGGTAGTAGACCTCACCTACAGCAACAACGGGGTCAACTACATCAAGCGCTACAGCTTCAAGCGCGGTCTCAATCCACAGTGTTCCGCACGCGAGCAGCAGCAGAAGAAAACTGGCTGCATCGATCCTGCTTCCTATCAGGTCGATATCCGCTACCTGATCGACAACCAGAGCGAGCAGGCCTGGAGCGGTAACCTGTTTGCCCAGCTCAAGCGCGACAACAGTGGCGACCCGTCGTCCACTACCGCTACCGGTACCGCGACCTATCTGGGTGCTGCGCTGTGGACTGCTGACAATCCCTACAAGCGCATCTCCATGAAGGACATCGACAAGCAGTCCTTCAAGGAAACCGTGCAGGGTGGCTGGGTTGCCTGGCTGCAACACTACTTCGTCACTGCCTGGGTGCCGTCCAAGGACAGCACCAACCTGGTACAGACCCGCAAGGATAGCCAGGGCAACTACATCGTAGGTTTCACTGGCCCGGCCGTGCAGGTTGCCGCGGGGGCGCAGGGTGAAACGTCCGCCATTCTCTATGCCGGTCCCAAGCTGCAGGAATACCTCGGCACCTTGTCGCCTGGCCTGGAGCTGACCGTCGACTACGGCTTCCTGTGGTTCCTCGCCCAACCGATCTTCTGGTTGCTGGAAGTGATCCACGGCCTGCTGGGTAACTGGGGTTGGTCGATCATCGTTCTGACCATCATCATCAAGCTGATCTTCTTCCCGCTCTCGGCTGCCAGCTACAAGTCGATGGCGCGCATGCGTGCCGTATCGCCAAAGCTGCAGGCTCTGAAAGAGCAGTTCGGTGACGATCGCCAGAAGATGTCCCAGGCGATGATGGAGCTGTACAAGAAAGAGAAGATCAACCCGCTGGGCGGCTGCCTGCCGATCTTGGTGCAGATGCCGGTGTTCCTCGCCCTGTACTGGGTACTGCTGGAATCCGTGGAAATGCGTCAGGCGCCTTGGCTGCTGTGGATCACCGACCTGTCGATCAAGGATCCGTTCTTCATCCTGCCGATCATCATGGGCGCGACCATGTTCATCCAGCAGCAGCTCAACCCGACGCCGCCGGATCCCATGCAGGCACGCGTGCTGAAGCTGATGCCGATCATCTTCACCTTCTTCTTCCTGTGGTTCCCTGCAGGTCTGGTGCTGTACTGGGTGGTCAACAACATCCTGTCCATCGCCCAGCAGTGGTACATTACCCGCAAGATCGAAGCCGCTACGAAGTCCGCCAGCGCCTGATTGGCCAAGGCTTCCCAGCTTCAAGCAGACGCCCCATGATTGGGGCGTTTTGCTATCTGCAAGAACAGATGAAAACGCCAGAGAGTAGATCGCCATGCACATCGCCCGGGACACTATCGCCGCCGTTGCCACCGCTCAAGGACGTGGCGGCGTGGGCATCGTAAGGGTTTCCGGGCCACTGGCCGGGCAATTGGCCCAGGCCATCTGCAAGCGTGAACTGAAACCACGCTTCGCTCATCACGGCGCCTTTCATGACGAACAGGGCCTGTCGCTGGACGAAGGTCTGGCCATCTACTTTCCAGGGCCGAATTCCTTCACGGGCGAAGACGTGCTGGAATTGCAGGGCCACGGTGGGCCCGTGGTACTCGATCTATTGCTCCGCCGTTGCCTGCAACTCGGTGCTCGCCTGGCTCGCCCTGGTGAGTTCAGCGAGCGCGCATTCCTCAATGACAAACTCGACCTGGCTCAGGCCGAAGCTATCGCCGATCTGATCGAGGCCAGCTCGGAGCAGGCGGCACGCAATGCCCTGCGTTCGCTGCAAGGGGAATTCTCCAAGCGGGTTCACGCCCTGACCGAGTCGCTGATCCAACTGCGCATCTATGTCGAAGCGGCAATCGACTTCCCGGAAGAGGAGATCGACTTCTTGGCCGATGGCCATGTCCTCAGCCAACTCGACGGTGTCCGGGATAACTTATCCACAGTGCTACGCGAAGCCGGCCAGGGCGCCTTGCTGCGCGACGGCATGACCGTGGTCATCGCCGGCCGGCCGAATGCCGGCAAATCCAGCCTGCTCAATGCCCTGGCTGGACGCGAGGCGGCGATCGTCACCGAGATCGCCGGCACCACCCGTGACGTGCTGCGCGAACATATCCACATCGACGGCATGCCGCTGCACGTGGTGGACACCGCTGGCCTGCGCGACACTGATGACCACGTGGAAAAGATCGGTGTGGAACGTGCACTCAAGGCCATCGGTGAAGCTGACCGGGTGCTGTTGGTGGTCGACTCGACCGCACCAGAGGCCAGCGATCCCTTCGCGCTGTGGCCGGAATTCCTCGAGCAGCGCCCCGACCCGGCGCACGTCACCCTGATTCGCAACAAGGCTGATCTCTCCGGCGAATCCGTGGCCATGGAAACCAGCGCCGACGGCCACGTCACCCTCAGCCTGTCGGCCAAATCCGCAGCCGGACTGGATCTGCTGCGCGACCATCTGAAAGCCTGCATGGGTTATCAACAGACCGCCGAAAGCGGCTTCAGCGCCCGCCGCCGCCATCTCGAAGCGCTGCTGCAGGCCCAACAACACCTGGAACATGGTCGTGCGCAACTGACCCTGATGGGCGCCGGCGAATTGCTTGCCGAAGATCTGCGCATGGCCCAGCAGGCCCTGGGTGAAATCACCGGAGCCTTCAGCTCCGATGATCTGCTCGGGCGGATTTTTTCCAGTTTCTGCATCGGGAAATAAACAGCACTTCAGGTAAAACCCTGCCTCCTCGCGGCCACCACGACGAGTGTGGCCAGCAACAACATCACCAACACCGGCGCGAAGGCGGCAACTCCGAGGCGGTCAAGCAAGATGCCGCCCAGGATGCCTCCTCCGGCGATGGCCGTGTTCCACACCGTGACCAGCATGGCCTGGGCGATATCCGCCGAATCACCGGCACGCCTGACCAGCGCCGTCTGGAACAAACTGGAAGCGCCGCCGAACGCCAGTCCCCAGACGGCAACCGCCAGATAGATCATCAGTGGCTGCTGGCCGGCAATCGCCAGCGCGCCGGCAGCGGCGCCGAACGCCAATGTGCAGGCCAGGGTCATCCGGCGCAGGTGGCGGTCGATCAATACGCCGACAATCCCGATCCCCAGCAACGCGGCCAGACCAAAGATCAGCAGAACCCGGTCGATGTGCTCGAGCATTCCGGCTGCCGCCAGAAACGGCGCGATATAGGTGTAAAGAAGATTGTGCGCGAGCACGAAGCCCAGCACCCCGAACAGCACCGTACGCACTCCCGGCAGACGGAACACCTGGACGAGCGGCAGGCGCCGACTTCTGGCTTGCCCCGGAAAATCCGGCAGCCGCCAGCGCACCCAGATCATCAGAGCGAGCGCCAAGCCACTCATGATGGCAAAACAGACCCGCCAGCCAACCAGGGTTCCGAGCCAGGTTCCCAATGGAATGCCCAGCGACAGCGCCAAAGGCGTGCCGACCATGGCCACCGCAATCGCTCGACCTTGCAAGTGCTCAGGCACCAGGCGCGCGGCGTAACCGGCCAGCAATGCCCACAACAGACCAGCGGATACCCCCGCCAGCGAGCGGGCCAGCAGGATCAGGGAAAAGTCTGTGGATAACGCCGTGACCGTATTGGCCAGCACGAAGCCGGCGAGGGCGGTCAATAACAACGGGCGACGCCGATACCCCTGGGTCAGCAACGTCAGAGGAATCGCCGCGATCAGCGAACCAATGGCATACAGGGTGACGGTCTGCCCCACCCAGGACTCGGACACCCCCAGGTTCGCCGCCATCTGCGGTAACAGGCCGGCCGGCAGGGCTTCGGTGAGGATGGTGATGAATCCGCCCATGGCCAATGCCAGCAGTGCGCCAAGTGGCAGGCGCTGCGCCGGGTTCATCGTGCACCGTCCAGGCTGGCGTAGACCGCGTCGCGCAGATCGTTGACGAAGCGTCCGGACATCCCTTCGTACAACGTGTTGGTGAACGCCACCACACTCAGCCCTCGCGCCCGGTCAACGAACCAGGAATGCCCGTAGGCACCACCCCAGCGCCAGGTTCCGTTCGACTCGGGCGAAGCGGCCGAATGGCGATCACGCAGCACTGAAAAGCCCAGGCCAAAACCGAAGCCCGGCGCATTAGGCAACTCAAGGCCACCCAACTGATCACGGCCCATCTCGGCCACCCACTCGGCCTGCAGCAAGCGCTCATCGTTCGTCCGCAAGGCTTCCAGCAGGCGTAGAAAATCCGGCGCTGTCCCGGCCATTCCCGCGCCACCGGAGGGGAAGGCAGAGGCATCGAAAATCCGCCCTGGGCTGTAGGGGATGCCGACGGCACCATCAAATGGCGAGACGACCTCCCCCTCGCGCAGACGATGCGGTTGAGGATCGCCACTGACGTAAGCCGTGGCCATGCGCACGGCGTTCGTTGCCACGAACGATGTGTCAGGCATACCCAGCGGCTCCGTCACCAATTGGCGTACCGCCTGTGCGAGCGAGCAGCCCTGAACCTGCTCGATCAGTGCCCCCAGCACATCGCTGGCCAGTGAATATCCCCAGGCCGTGCCCGGTGGATAAAGCAACGGCACGCTGGCGATACGCCGCAGATTTTCCTGCAGGTCGATGCTCGCGGCATCCATGCCATCCGAGATGCCGGCGCGGGCATAGGCTCCCGTGGCATCGGCTTCGAGAAAGCGATAGCCCAACCCCGCCGTATGGCTCAGCAAATGCCGTGGAGTAATCCTGGCCGGCTGCCCATTGGCCAGTAAAGGCCGAAACTCCGGCAACCAATCATCGATAGCGCCATCCAGCGCCAGGCGCCCCTGTGCCACCAAGCGCATCGCCGCACTCGCCACGATAGGTTTACTCACCGACGCCAGGCGAAACAGAGCATCCACGCTCATCGCCCTGTTCTGTTCACGATCCGCCAGACCGGCAGCCTGTTGATAAACCTGCTCGCCATCACGTGCCACCAGCACCACGGCACCGACCAGCCGCCGTTCCTCCAGCGCCTGGTCGACGACGTCCTGAATACGGGAAGAAGAGAAATCCGTCACGGCACACACCCTGTTCATAAAAGCCTGCCGAGACGATAAGAAGCGGATGATTGGAGAAAAAGTAGGATAGATTTCCTAGTAGTACGGAAATAAACGTCCGCAATAAGGGGGAATGATGGACAGCCTCAACGGTTTCAACGTGTTCGTGCAGGTTGCCGAAACCCGCAGCTTCGTGGCGGCGGGAAGGCTGCTCGGGGTTTCCGCGTCCGCGGTCGGCAAGAGCGTCGCCCGCCTCGAGGAAAAGCTCGGCGTACGACTGTTTCACCGCAGCACACGGAGCATCACCCTTACCGCCGAAGGCCGACTGTTTCTTGAACGCAGCCGGCGAATCCTGGCGGAGATCGAAGCCGCCGAACAGGAACTCTCCCAGGCGTCGGGATCGCCTCGCGGCAAGTTGCGGGTGAGCCTGCCACTGGTCAGCTCTCTGGTTCTGCCGGTGCTCGGCGAGTTCATGGCGACCTATCCGGACATCGAGCTGGATCTGGACTTCAGCGACCGCCTGGTGGATGTCATCGAAGAAGGTTTCGACGCCGTGGTGCGTACCGGCACGCCATCGGATTCACGCCTTTCGGCCCGTCATCTCGGCTCATTCGAATTGATGCTGGTCGCGTCTCCCGCCTACCTGCAATTGCACGGCACACCCCGATCCCCAGCCGATCTGCGCGAGCATCTCTGCCTGCATTACCGCTTTCCCAACAGCGGCAAGCTGGAAACCTGGCCGTTGCAGCTCACCGAAGGCGAAGCGGAAATCCAGCTCCCCACCTCGATGATCTGCAACAACATCGAAACCCGCGTCTGCTTTGCCCGCCAGGGCCGTGGCATCGCCTGCCTGCCGGACTTCTCGGTGCTCAGCCACCTGGCGGACGGCAGCCTGTGCCGGGTCTTGCCCGACCAGGCGCGACGGACGAATACCTTCAACATCCTCTGGCCCTCGAGCAAACACCCGTCCCCCAAGGTTCGCGTGCTGATCGATTTCCTCTGTGCCCGGGTATTCGCAGGCCATGGCAACGTCGCCAAGGATCAATTAACAGCCGCGTGAACCCTGTGGAAAACCGCCCCTGAGCCCAGTCCATAAGCCTCTGACAAAGCTGGGTGTAAATCCCCCTGTGCATAACAGCCCCTTTCATACACAGGGGTTCAGCAGCTTTCCCAGCGGTTCCGGGCAGGAATGGCACAGGCTTATGCTGAGCTGAATACCTTGTAATAAAAGGGCTGTAGAACCTTATCCACAGAAAGACTGTTCTCTATACATAAACATAAAGAACAAGCTTTATAAAAATTCTCTCTTCTTATTCTTTATAAGCTCACAGGCCAAACCCGGGTGAACAGGTCTGGGGAAAGAGCGCTTGCCCAATCCATCGAGCTGGCTATTTTTTGTGCAGAAGGCTTCATTCAGGAGGCTTAAGTCCCTATACTTGCCGCCTTTCTTTCAGACCCCTTCTCAACAGGCACGAGGTGCGTGGTGGATTTCCCTTCCCGTTTTGACGTGATCGTGATCGGTGGCGGTCATGCCGGTACCGAGGCCGCTCTGGCGGCGGCACGCATGGGCGTGAAGACCTTGCTGTTGACCCACAATGTCGAGACGCTTGGCCAGATGAGCTGCAACCCGGCCATCGGTGGTATCGGCAAGAGTCATCTGGTCAAGGAAATCGATGCCCTCGGTGGCGCCATGGCCACCGCTACCGACAAGGGCGGCATCCAGTTCCGCATTCTCAACAGTCGTAAAGGCCCGGCCGTGCGCGCCACCCGTGCGCAGGCTGATCGTGTTCTGTACAAGGCTGCCGTACGGGAAATTCTCGAGAACCAGGCCAACCTGTGGATTTTTCAACAGGCCGCTGATGACCTGATTGTGGAAAACGCGCAAGTCAAAGGTGTCGTCACCCAGATGGGGCTCAGGTTCCACGCGGATTCCGTGGTTTTGACCACAGGCACGTTCCTTGGTGGACTTATCCACATTGGCCTGCAGAACTACTCCGGTGGTCGCGCCGGCGATCCACCCTCCATCGCCCTGGCTCACCGTCTGCGCGAGCTGCCGTTGCGCGTTGGCCGTCTGAAGACTGGTACACCACCGCGCATCGATGGCCGCTCCGTGGACTTCTCGGTGATGACCGAGCAGCCTGGTGATACACCGACGCCGCTGATGTCCTTCCTCGGCAAGCGTGAGCAGCAGCCCAAGCAGATCAGTTGCTGGATCACCCACACCAACGCGCGCACCCACGAGATCATCGCCGCCAACCTCGACCGTTCGCCGATGTACTCCGGTGTGATCGAAGGTGTGGGCCCGCGTTATTGCCCGTCGATCGAGGACAAGATCCACCGTTTTGCCGATAAGGACAGCCACCAGGTGTTCATCGAGCCGGAAGGCCTGACCACCCACGAGCTGTATCCCAATGGCATCTCCACCTCGCTGCCGTTCGACGTGCAGCTGCAGATCGTGCGCAGCATCCGTGGCATGGAGAACGCCCACATCGTGCGTCCCGGCTATGCCATCGAGTATGACTACTTCGATCCGCGCGACCTGAAGTACAGCCTCGAGACCAAGGTCATCGGTGGTCTGTTCTTCGCCGGGCAGATCAACGGCACCACTGGTTACGAAGAAGCCGGTGCCCAGGGCCTGCTCGCTGGCTGTAACGCCGCGCTGCGCGCGCAGGGCAAGGAATCCTGGTGTCCGCGTCGCGACGAGGCTTACATCGGTGTGCTGGTCGACGACCTGATTACCCTGGGCACCCAGGAGCCGTACCGCATGTTCACCTCGCGTGCCGAGTACCGGCTGATCCTGCGCGAAGACAACGCTGACCTGCGCCTGACCGAGAAAGGTCGCGAGCTGGGTCTGGTCGATGACGAGCGCTGGGCGGCCTTCGAGGCCAAGCGCGAAGGCATCGTGCAGGAAGAGCAGCGCCTGAAGAGCACCTGGGTGCGCCCGGGCACGCCACAGGGCGATGCCATCGCCGCACGTTTCGGTACGCCGCTGGCTCACGAATACAACCTGCTCAACCTGCTTGCCCGCCCGGAGATCGATTATGCCGGTCTGGCCGAAGTGACCGAGTCGCCGGTTCTGGACAATCAGGTTGCCGAGCAGGTCGAGATCAAGACCAAGTACGCTGGTTACATCGATCGCCAGCAGGAAGAAATCGCCAAGCTGCGTGCCAGCGAGGACACCAAGCTGCCGGAGGATCTGGACTACAGCAGCATTTCCGGGCTGTCCAAGGAGATCCAGTTCAAACTGGGCAACACCCGTCCCGCCACGCTTGGCCAGGCTGGTCGCATCCCAGGCGTCACGCCTGCGGCGATTTCCCTGTTGCTGATTCACCTGAAAAAGCGCAGCGCCGGCCAGAAGCTGGAGCAGAGCGCCTGATGTCGGTTACCCAGCGTCATGCCGAAGAACTGATCCAGGGCGCCCGCGAGCTTGGCATCGAGCTCAGCGCGCAGCAGCAGGAGCAACTGCTCGCCTACCTGGGCCTGCTGATCAAGTGGAACAAGGCCTACAACCTCACCGCCGTGCGCAACCCTGACGAGATGGTGTCACGCCATCTGCTCGACAGCCTGTCGGTGGTGCCCTTCGTCGCCGAGCTTGGGGATAACTGGCTGGACGTTGGCAGCGGCGGCGGCATGCCCGGCGTGCCGCTAGCGATCATGTTCCCCGAGCGGCGTTTCACCTTGCTCGATTCCAACGGCAAGAAGACCCGCTTTCTCACCCAGGTCAAACTGGAGCTGAAACTCGCCAACCTCGAGGTTGTCCACAACCGGGTCGAGGCGTATCGACCCGAGCAGCCTTTTAACGGCATCAGCTCGCGTGCATTCAGCAGCCTAGATGACTTCAGCAACTGGACGCGCCACCTCGGCAGTGCAGAAACCCACTGGCTGGCGATGAAAGGCGTGCACCCGGATGACGAGTTGCAGGCGCTGCCGGCGGACTTCCGTCTCAGTGCCACGCATGTACTGCGGGTTCCCGGTTGCCAAGGCCAACGCCATCTGTTGATACTGCGTCGCTCGGTCTAAGGGGAAAGAAGATGGCCAAGGTATTCGCGATCGCCAATCAGAAAGGCGGCGTGGGCAAAACCACGACGTGCATCAACCTGGCTGCTTCACTGGTGGCGACCAAGCGGCGTGTGCTGCTGATCGACCTCGACCCACAGGGCAACGCCACCATGGGCAGTGGTGTCGACAAGCATGCTCTGGAGCATTCGATCTATGACGTGTTGATCGGCGAATGCGACCTGAGTCAGGCCATGCAGTTCTCCGAGCACGGCGGCTATCAATTGCTGCCGGCCAACCGTGACCTGACCGCTGCAGAAGTCGCACTGCTGGAAATGAAGATGAAGGAGAGCCGCCTGCGCTATGCCCTGGCGCCGATCCGCGAGAACTACGACTACATCCTCATCGACTGCCCGCCATCGCTGAACATGCTGACCATCAACGCCCTGGTCGCCGCCGATGGCGTGATCATCCCCATGCAGTGCGAGTACTACGCGCTCGAGGGCTTGAGCGACCTGGTCAACAGCATCCAGCGCATCGCCCAACTGCTCAATCCCAAGCTGCAGATCGAAGGTCTGCTGCGCACCATGTACGACCCGCGCATCAGCCTGACCAACGACGTTACCGCTCAGCTCAAGCAGCATTTCGGCGACAAGCTGTATGACGCCGTGATCCCGCGCAACGTGCGCCTGGCCGAGGCGCCGAGCTTCGGCATGCCGGCGCTGGTCTACGACAAACAATCCCGTGGTGCCATCGCCTACCTGGCGCTGGCAGGCGAGCTGGTGCGCCGTCAGCGCGCTGCCGCGAAAACCGCTACCGCTTAAAGGAACATCCGCATGGCTGCGAAGAAACGAGGTCTGGGTCGAGGTCTGGACGCCCTGCTCGGCGGCAACACCGTTGGCGCATTGCAGGAAGAGGCCGCCCAGGCCGACACCCGTGAACTGCAGTACGTGCCGCTGGATCTGATCCAGCGTGGCAAGTACCAGCCGCGTCGCGACATGGATCAGACCGCGCTGGAAGAACTCGCTGCCTCGATCCGTGCTCAGGGCGTCATGCAACCCATCGTGTTGCGTCCGATTGGCGGTGGTCGTTTCGAAATCGTCGCCGGTGAGCGGCGCTGGCGTGCCAGTCAACTGGCCGGCCAGGACAAGATTCCGGCCATGGTGCGTGAGCTGCCCGATGAAGCGGCCATCGCCATGGCACTGATCGAGAACATCCAGCGCGAAGACCTCAATCCAATCGAGGAAGCGGTTGCCCTGCAGAGGCTGCAACAGGAATTCGAGCTGACTCAGCAGCAGGTCGCCGATGCCGTCGGCAAGTCCCGCGTCACCGTGACCAACCTGCTGCGTCTGATCGCCCTGCCGGAAGAGATAAAGACGCTGCTTGCCCATGGCGATCTGGAAATGGGACATGCCCGTGCATTGCTCGGTTTGCCCCTCGAACAACAGGTCGAAGCTGCGCGACACGTTGTCGCACGCGGCCTCACCGTTCGCCAGACCGAAGCCCTGGTTCGCCAGTGGCTGTCCGCCAAACCGGCCCCAACCAAAGCCAAGGCCGACCCTGACATCAGTCGTCTGGAGCAACGCCTGGCAGAGCGTCTAGGCTCGCCAGTGCAGATAAAACACGGCTCCAAGGGCAAAGGTCAGCTGGTCATTCGCTACAACTCCCTCGACGAATTGCAGGGCGTACTTGCCCATATCCGCTGAAACAATTCGCCACATCTGACCATGTAGCGCATGGTCGGAAAACACTACCCGGCAGTTGAATGGGGGGGATTGGCCCCCTATACTCTGCGCGCAATTTTGTTGGCACTTTTTATGCCAATTCATTGAGTTAAAGCGTTCGATAGTCGAGGACATCAGTTGATGGAACGCCGCATGCCAAAGCGCCTGCCCTTCCATCGTCTGCCGGTTTTTCCGGTATTGGTGGCCCAACTTATCGTCCTGCTGCTGGCCGCTGCGGTGGGCTGGCAGTGGCGAGGCAACGTAGCGGGTTACTCAGCGCTGATTGGCGGACTGATCGCCTGGTTGCCCAACCTGTATTTCGCCCACAAAGCGTTCCGATTTAGCGGAGCGCGGGCAGCGCGGGAAATCGTCCGTTCTTTTTATGCGGGCGAAGCAGGAAAACTGATTTTGACGTTCGTGCTCTTTGCACTGGCGTTTGCGGGCGTGAAACCCATGGAGGCACCGATGCTGTTCGGCGCCTACCTGCTGACCCTGATGGTCAGCTGGTTTTCCCCGCTGCTGATAACGAAATTTTCAAGACCTTAAAGCGTTCGGGGCAAATAATGGCAGCAGATACCGCTTCGGGTTACATCCAGCACCACCTGACGAACCTGACCTACGGTCAGCATCCGGTGAATGGCTGGAGTTTCGCCCACACAGCACAAGAAGCCAAAGAAATGGGCTTCTGGGCCTTCCACGTAGACACCCTGGCGGTGTCGGTGGTTCTCGGCCTGATCTTCATCCTTCTGTTCCGCCTGGCGGCACGCAAGGCGACTTCCGATCAGCCTGGCGGCCTGCAGAACTTCGTCGAAGTGCTGGTCGAGTTCGTCGATGGCAGCGTGAAGGACACCTTCCACGGCCGTAATGCACTGATCGCTCCGCTGGCCCTGACCATCTTCGTCTGGGTCTTCCTGATGAACTTCATGGATCTGATCCCGGTCGACTGGCTGCCGATGCTGGCTGCCACCATTGCGGGCGATCCGCACTTGTACTTCCGCGTGGTTCCGACCACCGACCCGAACGCCACCCTGGGCCTGGCTCTGTCGGTGTTCGCTCTGATCCTGTTCTACAGCGTCAAGGTCAAGGGCATCGGCGGCTTCCTTGGCGAGCTGACCATGCACCCGTTCAGCTCGAACAACATCGCCCTGAAGATCCTGCTGATCCCGGTGAACTTCCTGCTCGAATTCGTCACCCTGATCGCCAAGCCGGTATCCCTGGCCCTGCGACTGTTCGGCAACCTGTATGCCGGTGAACTGATCTTCATCCTGATCGCCATCATGTACAGCGGCGGCCTGCTGCTGGGCGGTCTGGGCGGTGTGCTGCAGCTGGCCTGGGCCATCTTCCACATCCTGATCATCGTGCTGCAGGCGTTCATCTTCATGATGCTGACCATCGTCTATCTGTCGATGGCGCATGAAGATAACCACTAAGGTGCATGACGTTCCGCGGTGTCACCCGTGACGCCGCCGGGACAATCCCTGTAACGGGGACGCAGTAAAAAACGATTTCGCTTTACCGCTTCATCAAAAACCTTAACCAATACGACTGTAAGTCGGGAGGAAAAATGGAAACTGTAGTTGGTTTGACCGCTATCGCCGTTGCACTGCTGATCGGCCTGGGTGCCCTGGGTACCGCCATCGGTTTCGGTCTGCTGGGTGGTAAGTTCCTGGAAGGCGCTGCGCGTCAGCCGGAAATGGTTCCGATGCTGCAAGTTAAAATGTTCATCGTCGCCGGTCTGCTGGACGCCGTGACCATGATCGGTGTTGGTATCGCACTGTTCTTCACCTTCGCGAACCCCTTCGTTGGTCAAATCGCAGGCTAATTCACTCGCTTTCGAGTGAATTGGTGTGACGGACAACGAACGAGCGAGGTGTTGGCGTGAACATTAATGCAACCCTGATTGGCCAGTCCGTTGCCTTCTTCATCTTCGTGCTGTTCTGCATGAAGTTCGTATGGCCTCCGGTCATTACGGCTTTGCAGGAACGTCAGAAGAAGATCGCAGACGGCTTGGACGCTGCCAACCGCGCGGCTCGTGATCTGGAGCTGGCCCACGAAAAAGTGGCCCAGCAACTTCGCGAAGCCAAAGGTCAGGCCGCCGAAATCATTGAGCAAGCCAAAAAACGCGCGACTCAGATCGTCGACGAAGCCCGTGATCAGGCTCGTGGCGAAGCGGATCGTGTGAAGGCTCAGGCTCAGGCCGAGATCGAACAGGAAATCAACGGCATCAAAGACGCCCTGCGCGCCCAAGTGGGCAGCCTGGCAGTCAGCGGCGCCGAGAAGATCCTGGGCGCATCCATCGACCAAAACGCGCATGCGGAGCTGGTTAACAAACTGGCAGCCGAAATTTAAGCGAGGGCGCGATCATGGCAGAACTGACCACGCTGGCCCGACCTTACGCTAAGGCTGCTTTCGAGCACGCACAGGCTCACCAGCAGCTGGCCAATTGGTCAGCCATGCTCGGCCTGGCTGCGGCGGTGTCGCTCGACGACACCATGCAGCGCGTGCTCAAGGCCCCGCGTCTGACGAGTACAGAAAAGGCCACCGCCTTCATTGAGGTGTGTGGTGACAAGTTCGATGCCAAGGTGCAGAACTTCATCCATGTCGTCGCCGAGAACGACCGTCTGGCCCTGTTGCCGGACATCTTCGCCCTGTTCGAGCTGTACAAGGCCGAGCAGGAGAAGTCGATCGACGTGGATGTAACAAGCGCCTTCGCATTGAGCGACGAACAGCAAGACAAACTCGCCAAGGTTCTCAGTGCACGGCTCGGCCGAGAAGTGCGTCTGCACGCCGCGGAAGATGCCACCTTGATTGGTGGTGTACTGATTCGCGCCGGCGACCTGGTTATCGATGGCTCAGTTCGCGGCAAACTCGCGAAGCTGGCCGAAGCATTGAAATCTTGAGTTTGAAGGGGCAGCAGAGCTATGCAGCAACTCAATCCTTCCGAAATTAGTGAAATCATCAAGGGGCGCATCGAGAAACTCGACGTCGCCTCCCAAGCCCGTAACGAAGGCACTATCGTCTCCGTTTCCGACGGCATCGTGCGCATTCATGGTCTGGCCGACGTTATGTACGGCGAGATGATCGAATTCCCGGACGGCGTCTACGGTATGGCACTGAACCTGGAGCAAGACTCCGTTGGTGCCGTAGTACTGGGTGCTTACACCAGCCTTGCAGAAGGCATGAGCGCCAAGTGCACCGGCCGCATCCTGGAAGTCCCGGTTGGTCCGGAACTGCTGGGTCGCGTCGTCGACGCACTGGGTAACCCGATCGATGGCAAAGGCCCGATCAACGCTCAGGCTACCGACGCTGTCGAGAAAGTGGCACCGGGCGTGATCTGGCGTAAGTCGGTCGACCAACCGGTACAGACCGGTTACAAGTCGGTCGATGCCATGATCCCGGTAGGCCGTGGCCAGCGCGAGCTGATCATCGGTGACCGTCAGATCGGTAAGACTGCCCTGGCAGTCGACGCCATCATCAACCAGAAGAACAGCGGCATCCGCTGCGTCTACGTTGCCATCGGTCAGAAGCAATCGACCATCGCCAACGTCGTGCGCAAGCTGGAAGAAGCCGGCGCCCTGGCCAACACCATCGTTGTTGCCGCCTCGGCTTCGGAATCCGCCGCACTGCAATTCCTGGCTCCGTACGCCGGTTGCACCATGGGCGAATACTTCCGCGACCGCGGTGAAGACGCCCTGATCGTGTACGACGACCTGTCCAAGCAGGCCGTGGCTTACCGTCAGATCTCCCTGCTGCTGCGCCGTCCGCCAGGCCGTGAAGCCTACCCGGGCGACGTGTTCTATCTCCACAGCCGTCTGCTGGAGCGCGCTTCGCGCGTTTCCGAAGAGTATGTCGAGAAGTTCACCAATGGCGCCGTGACTGGCAAGACCGGTTCCCTGACCGCTCTGCCGATCATCGAAACCCAGGCTGGCGACGTTTCCGCGTTCGTTCCGACCAACGTGATTTCCATCACCGACGGTCAGATCTTCCTGGAGTCTGCCATGTTCAACTCGGGTATCCGTCCGGCCGTCAACGCCGGTATCTCGGTATCCCGTGTGGGTGGTGCAGCTCAGACCAAGATCATCAAGAAGCTCTCCGGTGGTATCCGTACCGCTCTGGCTCAGTACCGTGAACTGGCAGCATTCGCCCAGTTCGCTTCTGACCTGGACGAAGCCACCCGCAAGCAGCTCGAGCACGGTCAACGTGTTACCGAACTGATGAAGCAGAAGCAGTACGCGCCCATGTCGATCGCCGACATGTCCGTGTCTCTGTACGCTGCCGAGCGCGGCTTCCTGACCGACGTGGAAGTGAACAAAGTTGGCGCCTTCGAAGCGGCTCTGCTGAGCTACTTCAACCGTGATCTGGCCGATCTGATGGCCAAGATCAATGTGAAAGGTGACTTCAACGACGAAATCGACGCTGGCATCAAAGCCGGTATCGAGAAGTTCAAAGCCACCCAAACCTGGTAAGCCGCAGCGGGCGTCGCAAGACGCCCGCCTGCTAACCCGATAGGTGTGAAATGGCAGGCGCAAAAGAGATTCGCAGCAAGATTGCGAGCATCAAAAGCACGCAGAAGATCACCAGCGCCATGGAAAAAGTGGCGGTCAGCAAAATGCGCAAGGCTCAACAGCGCATGGCTGCTAGCCGTCCCTATGCGGAGCGTATCCGCCAGGTGATTGGTCATCTGGCCAACGCCAACCCGGAATACCGCCATCCCTTCATGATCGAGCGCGAAGTAAAGCGTGCCGGTTATGTGGTGGTGAGCAGTGACCGTGGTCTGTGCGGTGGTCTGAATACCAACCTGTTCAAGGCCCTGGTCAGGGACATGGCGAAAGATCGCGAGCAAGGCGTGGAGATCGATCTCTGCGTGATTGGCTCCAAGGGCGCGGCATTCTTCCGCAACTTTGGTGGCAATGTTGTCGCTGCGATCAGCAACCTCGGTGAAGAGCCATCGATCAACGACCTGATCGGTAGTGTCAAGGTCATGCTCGACGCTTACCTCGAAGGTCGCATCGACCGTCTGTCCGTGGTCTCGAACAAGTTCATCAATACCATGACGCAGAAGCCTACAGTGGAGCAGTTGGTTCCGCTGGTGGCCGATCCGGATCAACAGCTCAAGCATCACTGGGACTATCTGTACGAGCCCGATGCCAAGGAGCTGCTCGACGGCCTGATGGTTCGCTACGTCGAATCGCAGGTGTACCAGGCGGTGGTCGAGAACAACGCGGCTGAACAGGCTGCGCGGATGATTGCGATGAAGAACGCCACCGACAACGCCGGTGAACTGATCAGCGATTTGCAGCTGATCTACAACAAGGCGCGTCAGGCAGCGATCACCCAAGAGATTTCGGAAATCGTCGGCGGCGCTGCCGCGGTTTAAGAACGGTTCAAATATTCAGAGGAACCAAAGATGAGTAGCGGACGTATCGTTCAAATCATCGGCGCCGTTATCGACGTGGAATTTCCGCGTGATCAGGTGCCAGCCGTATACGAGGCGCTGAAAGTAGTCGGCGCTGAAACCACTCTGGAAGTTCAGCAGCAGCTGGGCGACGGCGTGGTACGTACCATTGCGATGGGTTCGACCGAAGGCCTCAAGCGTGGCCTGGACATCACCCGTACCCACAAGGCCATCTCCGTACCGGTCGGTAAAGCGACCCTGGGCCGGATCATGGACGTGCTGGGCAACCCCATCGACGAAGCCGGTCCGATCGGTGAAGAAGAGCAGTGGGAAATCCACCGCGCTGCGCCGAGCTATGCCGAACAAGCAGGCGGTAACGACCTGCTGGAAACCGGCATCAAGGTTATCGACCTGGTCTGCCCGTTCGCCAAGGGCGGTAAAGTCGGTCTGTTCGGTGGTGCCGGTGTCGGCAAGACCGTAAACATGATGGAACTGATCCGTAACATCGCCATCGAGCACAGCGGTTATTCCGTGTTCGCCGGTGTGGGTGAGCGTACTCGTGAGGGTAACGACTTCTACCACGAGATGAAGGACTCCAACGTTCTCGACAAGGTAGCCCTGGTCTACGGTCAGATGAACGAGCCACCAGGCAACCGTCTGCGCGTTGCGCTGACTGGCCTGACCATGGCTGAGAAGTTCCGTGACGAAGGCCGTGACGTACTGTTGTTCGTCGACAACATCTACCGTTACACCCTCGCCGGTACCGAAGTATCCGCACTGCTCGGCCGTATGCCTTCTGCAGTAGGTTACCAGCCGACCCTGGCCGAAGAGATGGGCGTTCTGCAAGAGCGCATCACCTCCACCAAGAAAGGCTCGATCACCTCGATCCAGGCCGTATACGTACCTGCGGACGACCTGACCGACCCGAGCCCGGCGACCACCTTCGCCCACTTGGACGCCACCGTCGTACTGTCCCGTGACATCGCTTCCCTGGGTATCTACCCGGCCGTTGACCCGCTGGACTCCACCAGCCGTCAGCTGGATCCGAACGTCATCGGCACCGAACACTACGAGACCGCTCGTGGCGTTCAGTACGTGCTGCAGCGTTACAAGGAACTGAAGGACATCATCGCGATCCTGGGTATGGACGAACTGTCCGAATCCGACAAGCAGCTGGTATCCCGTGCTCGTAAGATTCAGCGCTTCCTGTCCCAGCCGTTCTTCGTGGCCGAAGTCTTCACCGGTTCGCCAGGTAAGTACGTGTCCCTGAAAGACACTATCGCTGGCTTCAGCGGCATCCTCAAAGGCGACTATGACCACCTGCCGGAACAAGCGTTCTACATGGTTGGCGGTATCGAAGAAGCCATCGAGAAAGCGAAGAAACTGTAATCACCCATGCGCCCGGCAACGGGCGCATCAGATTGTGGATAACAGCGTTGTCCACAGCCTGTAATGCGAGGCAAGCGTATGGCTATGACAGTCCATTGCGATATCGTCAGCGCAGAATCGGAGATCTTCTCCGGCCTGGTCGAGATGGTGATTGCGCACGGCAACCTGGGTGATCTGGGTATCGCTCCGGGCCACGCGCCGCTGATCACCGACCTGAAGCCGGGTCCGATCCGCCTGATCAAGCAGGGTGGCGAAGCCGAGGTGTTCTACATCTCCGGTGGTTTCCTCGAAGTTCAGCCGAACATGGTCAAGGTTCTCGCCGACACCGTGCAACGCGCTTCCGACATCGACGAAGCTGCTGCTCAGGAGGCCCTCAAGGCCGCCGAGAAAGCGCTGAGCGAGCAGGGTTCTGAGTTCAACTACAGTTCCGCCGCCGCTCACCTGGCCGAGGTTGCAGCCCAGCTGCGCACCGTCCAGCAACTGCGCAAGAAGTTCGGCGGCTAACGCCACCAGCTTCAACCGTTGTTCGAGAAAGGGTAGCCTAGGCTACCCTTTTTCATTTCTGCCGTTTCATACTCCGGCGCCCTATGCCGGAGGCTGCCAAGGAATTGCCGTTCATGTCGCTCGATATCGTCATTCTCGCTGCCGGCCAGGGCACGCGCATGCGTTCCGCCTTGCCCAAGGTTCTTCATCCGGTTGCCGACAAACCCATGCTTGGTCACGTCGTCGACACGGCGCGCAGCCTGCAGCCGCAGAGCATCCAGGTGGTGATCGGCCATGGTGCGGAGAAAGTGCGCGAGCGACTGGCGGCCGATGATCTGAATTTCGTGATCCAGACCGAGCAGCTTGGTACCGGCCATGCCGTGGCTCAGGCGTTGCCACACCTTGCCGCTGACACCGTGCTGATTCTGTATGGCGACGTGCCGCTGATCGAGACCGCGACCTTGCAGCGTCTACTGGGCCTGGTTCGCGACGACCAGCTTGGTTTGCTCACCGTCGAACTGGCCGACCCGACCGGTTACGGTCGTATCGTCCGTGACGGTAATGGCGTGGTACAGGCCATCGTCGAGCACAAGGATGCCAGTGAAGCGCAGCGTCAGATCCGTGAAGGCAACACCGGCATTCTCGCGGTACCGGGCAAGCGTCTGGCCGACTGGCTGGGGCGCTTGTCCAACAGCAACGCCCAGGGTGAGTACTACCTGACCGACGTGATCGCCATGGCGGTCGCCGATGGCCTGACCGTGGCCACCGAGCGCGCTGCCGACGAGATGGAAGTGCTGGGGGCCAACGACCGCATCCAGCTTTCGCAGCTCGAATGTCATTACCAGCAGCGCATGGCGCGCCGCTTGATGGCTCAGGGCGTGACCTTGCGCGATCCACATCGTTTCGATGTGCGTGGTGAAGTAACCGTCGGCCGCGACGTGACCATCGATATCAACGTGATTCTCGAAGGCAAGGTAGTGATCGAGGATGATGTGCAGATCGGCCCGAACTGCGTGATCAAGGACTCCATCCTGCGCAAGGGTGCCATCGTCAAAGCCAGCAGCCATCTGGAAGGTGCTGAGGTGGGTGAGGGCGCGGATTGCGGCCCGTTCGCCCGTCTGCGTCCCGGCACCAAGCTGGGCGCCAAGGCCCATGTGGGTAACTTCGTCGAGCTGAAGAATGCCGTGCTGGGTGAAGGCGCCAAGGCTGGTCATCTGAGCTACCTGGGCGATGCCGAGATCGGTGCGCGCAGCAATATTGGCGCCGGCACCATTACCTGCAACTACGACGGTGCCAACAAGTCCCGAACCGTCATGGGCGAAGACGTGTTCATCGGCTCCAACAGCGCGCTGGTTGCGCCGGTGAAGTTGGGCGACCGCGCCACCACGGGCGCCGGTTCGGTGGTAACTAGCGACGTTCCAGCCGATACGTTGGCTGTGGGGCGTGCCAAGCAGCGCAATATCGAAGGCTGGAAGCGGCCGACCAAGAAGTGATTGCGCAGGTGCCTGAGTTGAGCAAGCAATACTCAGGGCTGTTGATAACTTCTCTGTGGGAGGGATTGTTGGATGTTCGGTGTGACGGATTACGCCGCCTTCGTGGTGGCCTTCATCATTCTTCTGGCCATTCCCGGGCCGGGTAACCTGGCCTTGATTCTCTCCACGGGCAAGGGTGGCATCCGCGGTGGTCTGGCCTCGACTTTCGGCATCATCTTCGGTGATCAGGTGTTGCTGTGGTTGGCGGTAGCCGGCGTTGCCGCGTTGCTCAAGGCCTATCCGGCGGCTTTCCATGTCGTGCAGTGGCTTGGCGCGGGCTACCTCGTCTATCTCGGCCTGCGCATGATCCTGGCCAAGCCAGGGGCCGCGCCGACGTTGGAGATCAAACCGCGGCAGTACCTGTGGCAGACCCTGGTAATCACCGTCTTCAATCCCAAGGCCATCATCTTCTACATGGCCTTCTTCCCGCTGTTCATCGACCCGCAGCGGCATCAGGGGTTGGTTACTTTCGGTTTCATGGCCGTGACCATCATGGTGTTGACCTTCCTCTACGGCTTGCTCGTGGTACTGCTGACGCATTTTCTCGCGGAGCGCATGCGCGCCAACCCGCGTATCTCGCGCGGTCTGGAGAAACTGGCAGGGCTGTGCCTGGTGGGTTTCGGGGTCAAGTTGACGTTGAACTGATCGACGGCGGCTTGCAGAGTAATAAACCTTATGTTTTGATTCGCGCCATTATCTTTCGAATCGAAACTTAAGTATGTCGAAGCGCAACACGCCGCAACGTCGCCACACCATCCTCGCCTTGCTCAACGAGCAGGGCGAGGTGAGCGTGGATGCCCTGGCGCAGCACTTCGCAACGAGCGAAGTGACGATCCGCAAGGATCTGGCCGCCCTGGAAAAGAACGGCCTGTTGCTGCGCCGCTATGGCGGTGCGGTACCGGTACCCCAGGAGCTGATCGGCGAGCCGACGCAGCCTATTTCCCCCTACAAACAGGCGATTGCCCGCGTGGGTGTAGCGCGCATTCGCGAGCATGCGCGGATCATCATCGACAGCGGCACCACCACGGCAGCGATGATCCCGCTGCTTGGGCACAGGCCAGGCCTGGTGGTGATGACCAATTCGCTGAACGTGGCCAACGCCCTGCGTGAGCTGGAGCACGAACCGGTTCTGCTGATGACCGGTGGTACCTGGGATCCGCATTCGGAGTCCTTCCAGGGTCAGGTCGCCGAGCAGGTGCTGCGTTCCTACGACTTCGACCAGCTGTTCATCGGGGCCGACGGCATCGATCTGGAGCGTGGCACCACCACCTTCAATGAGCTGCTCGGTCTGTCACGGGTGATGGCGGAAGTTGCCCGTGAAGTCATCGTCATGGTCGAGAGCGACAAGATCGGCCGCCGCATTCCCAACCTGGAACTGCCCTGGAGCAGTGTCCATACCTTGATTACCGACGAGCGCCTGGATGTCCGGGCTGCCGAACAGATACGCGCGCGTGGCATCCAGTTGATCCTCGCGCCGCTGGAAAAATAAGGAGAGTACCCATGTGTGGAATCGTAGGCGCCATCGCCGAGCGCAACATCACCCCTGTTCTGGTTGAAGGCCTCAAGCGTCTGGAATACCGCGGCTACGACAGTGCCGGTGTGGCGCTGCTGACCGAGGCGGGTGTGCTCGATCGTCGCCGTCGGGTCGGCAAGGTCAGCGAACTGCAGGCTGCTCTGCAGGCCGAGCCGCTGGCTGGTCGTCTAGGGATCGCTCACACACGCTGGGCCACTCATGGCGCGCCCACCGAGAACAACGCCCACCCACACTTCTCCGGCCATGAACTGGCGGTGGTGCATAACGGCATCATCGAGAATCATGAGGAACTGCGTGAGCGCCTCAAGGGCCTGGGCTACGTTTTCAGCTCCGATACCGATACCGAAACCATCGTCCACTTGCTCGACCACAAACTGCAGCAGTTCGGTGATCTCAGCGCTGCGCTCAAGGCCACGATTCCCGAGCTGCATGGTGCCTATGGTCTGGCGGTGATCAGCGCCAAACAGCCGGATCGCTTGCTCGCCGCACGCAGTGGCAGCCCACTGGTGATCGGTCTGGGCCTTGGTGAGAACTTCCTCGCCTCCGATCAGTTGGCCCTGCGTCAGGTCACCGACCGCTTCATGTACCTAGAAGAAGGCGATATCGCCGAGATCCGCCGTGACGGCGTGCAGATCTGGGACGCCGCCGGCCAGCCGGTGCAGCGCGAGGCCGTGCAATACCACGAGGGCGCCGAGGCAGCCGACAAAGGCGAGTATCGCCACTTCATGCTCAAGGAAATCCACGAGCAGCCCAAGGTCGTGCAACGCACCCTGGAGAGTCGACTGGGCAGCGA
This sequence comes from Pseudomonas berkeleyensis, assembly GCF_014109765.1. Taxonomy (NCBI): domain Bacteria; kingdom Pseudomonadati; phylum Pseudomonadota; class Gammaproteobacteria; order Pseudomonadales; family Pseudomonadaceae; genus Pseudomonas; species Pseudomonas berkeleyensis. The sequence continues at coordinate 5,630,448 of NZ_CP059139.1, read as the reverse complement.
TCACGTGCTGGTTCAGGCCTTCGGCCCACAGGCGGCCGAGCTGTTCGCCAAGGTGAAGAACGTGCAGATCGTCGCCTGCGGTACCAGCTACCACGCCGGCATGGTCGCCCGTTACTGGCTGGAAGAGCTGGCCGGCATCCCCTGCCAGGTCGAGGTAGCCAGCGAATTCCGCTACCGCAAGGTGGTGGTGCAGCCGGATACCCTGTTCGTCAGTGTCTCGCAGTCCGGTGAGACCGCCGACACCCTGGCTGCCCTGCGCAATGCCAAGGAGAAGGCGCCAGGGCAGGGTGGCTACCTGGCCAGCCTGGTGATCTGTAACGTCGGCACCAGCTCGCTGGTGCGCGAATCCGACCTGTGCCTGCTGACCCAGGCCGGCCCGGAAATCGGCGTGGCCTCGACCAAGGCCTTCACCACCCAACTGGTCGGTCTGATGCTGCTGACCCTGGCTCTCGGCCAGGTACAGGGCAGCCTGGACAAGACGCTGGAAGCCGAGCTGGTGGAAGAACTGCGCCGCCTGCCGACTCGCCTGGGCGAGGCGCTGGCGATGGACAAGACCGTCGAGAAGATCTCCGAACTGTTCGCCGAGAAGCACCACAGCCTGTTCCTCGGTCGTGGTGCGCAGTATCCGGTGGCGATGGAAGGTGCGCTCAAGCTCAAGGAAATCTCCTACATCCACGCCGAGGCCTACCCGGCGGGCGAGCTCAAGCACGGCCCGCTGGCTCTGGTCGACGCCGATATGCCGGTGGTTACCGTGGCGCCGAACAACGAGCTGCTGGAAAAGCTCAAATCCAACCTGCAGGAAGTGCGTGCACGGGGTGGCGAACTAATCGTCTTCGCCGACCAGCAGGCCGGCATGCGCAATGGTGAGGGCACCCATGTGGTGGCCATGCCGCATATCCACGACCTGCTCGCACCGATCCTCTACACCGTGCCGCTGCAGTTGCTGTCGTATTACGTCGCCGTGCTTAAGGGCACCGACGTCGATCAGCCGCGTAATCTCGCGAAAAGCGTAACGGTGGAGTGAGTCAGCTCATTCGCTGCCACCCCTGATTCCTCCAGGGGTGTTTCTCGATAGCAAAGGTAGACAGGGATGTTGATGAAGCTGGCGCCGAAGAAACGGCGCAATCCGCGTAACTTTTACCTGAGTATCGCGGCCGTGATTGTCATTGCCGGCACGGGTCGTTACTTCGCTCACAGGGCCGAGCAGGAGAGGGTTGCCCAGCAGGCGGAGCTGGTCGAGCGTTTGGCGAGCTTGAACGTTGCGCTGCCCAGGAAGGTCGATGCACTGACCACACTCGAGTACATCGGACTGATGGGTGATGACACGATCTTCTACCGATATCGGATCGACCGCCCCGCACGTATGTTCTCCGAGGAGCTCCTGGCCAGTATGCAAGTACGGGCCCGTAGCGGCCTTGAGCGCCTGGCCTGCAAGGAACCGCAACTGATGGCTGCGATGAGCAAGTTCAAGCTCCATCAGGAACATTCCTACCTCGGCCGAAATGGCGTGCTGTTTTCCGTCGAGATTCATCCTGAGCAGTTGAACTGCCCAGGTTGACGGCAAGGTAACCGTTGGTGCCGAAGGCGCTTATCCACAGAGCGTTTCGCGATTTCGATGTGATCAATGAAGCTCGTCGGGCCGCAACGTCAGCACCTGAACGCCATCGCGAGTTACCGCCACGGTGTGTTCGAATTGCGCGGAGAGTAGGCCGTCGCAGGTCACCACCGTCCAGCCGTCTCGCAAGGTGCGAACGTCCGCTGTTCCCTGATTGAGCATGGGCTCGATGGTGAAGGTCATACCTTCGCGCAGCGTCAGGCCGGTTCCGGGTTTGCCCCAGTGCAGGACTTCGGGTGCTTCGTGCATTTCTCGGCCGATGCCGTGACCGCAGTAGTCGCGAACGACCGAATAGCCATGAGCACGCGCGTGGCTTTCGATTGCGTGGCCGATGTCTCCCAGGCGAGCGCCTGGGCGCACAGCAGCGATACCTTTCCACAGCGCTTCATAGGTAGCGTGCACCAGTCGCTGCACCTGCGGCGACACGTCACCGATCAGGTACACCTTGCTCGAGTCGGCGATGTAGCCGTTCTTTTCCAGGGTGATATCGAAGTTCACCAGGTCGCCGCTGCGCAGAATCTCACTGGCACTGGGTACGCCATGGCAGACCACCTCGTTGCGCGAGGTGTTCATTGAATAGGCGAAGCCATATTGCCCCTTGCTCGCTGGGCGCGCCTTGAGCTCATCCACGATGTAGTTATCCACAAGGTCGTTGACCTGTAGAGTCGACAAGCCGAGCAGGTCTATTCGATCCAGATAGCCGAACACGGACGCCAGCAACCTGCCGGCTTCGGCCATCAGGGCGATTTCCTCCGGTGTTTTGCTCATCAGGCATCCGTCATGCGCGGAGGCACCGTGACACCGGCTGCACGCAGTTCGGCAGCCATCACCTCGTTGAAACTCAGGGTCGGGTTCATCTCGCAGAGCATGCCGATGCGAATCCAGAAACCCGCCTGGGCATTGATCGAGCGGCCCGACACGCTGCTCGCCCGGCGAATCTGGTCGTGCAGCTCATCATCGATGTTGACGATGCCCATGGGGGCCTCCGTATATATGTTACGCATATGAATCATATAATGGTTGCCCGGTAATTTCATCTGCGTGCTCGCTAAGTCTGATGGTGGTCAGCGCCGGTGAGTGCTCCGATCCCTTAAAATGGTCGGCGAATCCGCTGACTGGCCCAGGTCAGGCCAGTGGATCGTTGGAGTCGTGCTGGTAGAGGAGAGAGGATGAAGCGCGCAGATGTGAAACAGAGAACGGACGAAGGAGTGCTGTTCGACACCCAGGTCATGGTCAATCCGGCCAATACGGCGGAGTGGATCGTGTTCTTCAAGAAAGACGCCGGGCGCAGCTTCTTTCTGGTGGACGAGGCTGAACAGGTGGAGACCTTCTCCGACCTGAACGAGCTGATGGTGGAGTTGCGGGCATTAGGTATCAAGCGGGTCGAGGTACAGCTCTGATCCTCAGTTGCTCACAATTGGCGTGGATCATCTTGTGGATATCCTCGTGATACCTAGCTAAAGCCCTTTACTAGCGGGCCTTGTAGTCAGTTGTACAAAAACTGACCCACGGCAAATAGCTATCCACAGTGGCCTGGGATAACTTCATTACTTTCTTGTTGATAAGTCGTCGAAAGTCAATGGATACGAGCCTTTCAGCGATTTGTGCAGAATATCGCCAGATCAGTCGTGGCCAGGGCGGTAGAGGTGCCGATGCGCAGCGTCGTACAGCGCCGACTCGGTGAAGCCCCCCGGATCGAGCACACGGCCGACCAGGATCAGCGTCGTGCGGCGAAAATCCTTGGCTGCGACCCTTTCCTGGATATCGGCCAGGGTGCCCAGCACCCAGTCCTGATCCGGCCAGCTCGCTCTGTGGATAACCGCGACGGGGCAGTCGCTGCCGTAGTGCGGTAGCAGCTCGGCAACTATCGCCGGCAACTGGCGTACGCCGAGGTGGATGGCCATGGTCGCGCGGTGCCGGGCCAGGTCATGCAACTGCTCACCCTCGGGCATCGGCGAGGTGGTGCCGTAACGCGTGAGGATCACCGTCTGGGCGATACCGGGCAGGGTCAGTTCACTTTCCAAAAGGGCCGCGCAGGCGGCTGTGGCGGTGACGCCGGGAATGATCTCGAAAGGGATGTCGAGCGCTCGCAGCTCGCGGATCTGCTCGCCGATGGCGCCGTATAGCGACGGGTCGCCCGAGTGCACGCGGGCCACGTCCAGGCCGCGTTCATGGGCCTCCTGCAGCAGCGTGATGATCTCGCCCAGGTTCAGCTCGGCGGTGTTCACCACCTGTTCGGCGCTGTGGCCCTGCAGCACCGGCTCGGGCACCAGCGAGCCGGCGTAGAGAATCACGGGGCATGAGCGGATCAGGCGTTGCCCCTTGACGGTGATCAGTTCGGGGTCGCCGGGGCCGGCACCGATAAAGTAGACGGTCATGCAGGTTCTCTATCGAAGGTGGCCAGCGCACAGGTGGCGCTGGCACTACGGTTTTTCTCGCCGAGTAGGCAGGGCGATGCGCCCATGCGCGCCGCCAGTGCGAGGGCGCAAGGCTCGGCGACGGCAGGGCTACCGGTGGCTGCCTGGGTCAATGCACTGCCGGCGGTCATGGCTTGATAGATGCTCAGTTGCTCGGGTGCGAAGAACACCAACTCCAGAGCCAGGTGCTCGGCCAGGCCATGCAGGCTGGCTTCGTTGCGCTTGTGGGCGATGCTGGCCAGGCCCACGAGGTTTTCCACTGTCAGGCCATGTTGCCTCAGGCTGTGGATAAGCAGATCGAGCAACTCGTCCTGGCTGCAGCCACGGCGACACCCCAGCCCGGCGACGACCTGTATCGTTGAGGCGGATGGGTGATTGGAGGTGGTTGGCAACATGAGTGGCATTCGGGCTGAGCGGTGGCGTAGCTCATCATGGCACCTGCCAGCGGTCAACCGCGATTGACCGGCCGCCGTGGCCTGCGTAGCCTTCTCGCTTTCGAGGTTCTTCCCGGCAAGGCGCCGGGGGGCTAAGAGGGAACAGGGTCGATGCCCTGGCTGCCCCCGCAACTGTGAACGGTCTAAACCCTTCGATACACCACTGCCGCCAGGCGGGAAGGTGAAGGATGCGCAACGCGCACACCGTGAGCCAGGAGACCTGCCTCGACAGACCAGCCATTTGCTCGGACGGGGTGATCCGACGCGGCCAGCACGCCCTTGCGTGCCCGCCTGCGCGTACCCGTCCGCCGAACCTACCGACGCCACGGGGCCCTTGATGAAAACCCTCGCCAAACTGCCTGTCACCATCGTCACCGGTTTCCTCGGTGCCGGCAAAACCACCCTGCTGCGCCATCTGCTGGCCAATGCCGGCGGCCGCCGTATCGCGGTGATCGTCAACGAGTTCGGCGAGCTGGGCATCGATGGCGAGATCCTCAAGCAATGCTCCATCGGCTGCAGCGAGGAGGAGGCCAATGGCCGTGTCTTCGAACTGGCCAACGGCTGCCTGTGCTGTACCGTGCAGGAGGAGTTCTTCCCGGTGATGCGCGAGCTGGTGGCGCGCCGTGGCGACCTCGACCATATCCTCATCGAGACCAGTGGTCTGGCGCTGCCCAAGCCGCTGGTGCAGGCTTTCAACTGGCCGGAAATCCGCAACGCCTGCACCGTCGACGCGGTAATCACCGTGGTCGACAGCCCGGCGGTGATCGCCGGCACCTTCGCCGCCTTCCCGGATCAGGTGGACGAGCAGCGCAAGCTCGACCCGAACCTCGACCACGAATCGCCGCTGCACGAGCTGTTCGCCGACCAGCTGGCCAGCGCCGACCTGGTGATCCTCAACAAGGCCGACCTGCTCGACGCCGAGGCGCTGGCTGCGGTGCGCGCCGAAGTGGCTGAAGAACTGCCGCCAGCGGTCAAGGTGATCGAGGCGCACGGCGGCGAGCTGCCGCTGGACGTGCTGCTGGGCCTGAACAGCGAAACGGAGCTGCATATCGACAGCCGCCGCACTCACCATGACGATGAGGACGAGGATCACGATCACGAGGAATTCGACTCGTTCCACGTGGAACTACCCGAAGCTGAGGAGGCGCGTCTGCTGGCTGCGCTGAAGGATGCTGTGGCCAAGTACGACATCCTGCGGGTGAAAGGCTTCGCGGCGATCCCTGGCAAGCCGATGCGCCTGCTGGTGCAGGGCGTGGGCCAGCGCTTCGACCGTCACTTCGACCGCGCCTGGCAGGTCGACGAGCCGCGCCTGAGCCGCCTGGTGGTGATCGGCCAGCAGCTAAACCGCGTGGCTATCGAGGCCGAGCTGAAGGCGGCGCTGGCCTGATACAGAGCGTAGGGCGTACTCGCGTAGCAGTACGCCATGTGGACGTGCGCGCTGGCGGTGGACTGTTCGCTTCGCTCCTGAGTCCACCCTACGGCGCTACCACCAGTCGCGGCTAACGCCCCTCCACGGAACGAACATGCACCTTCTGCGCACTCAGCCCGGCGCTCAACTGCCGGCCGACAGCATCGCCGACCTTGGTCAGACGCCTGCCGAGCTGGTGATCCTGTGTACGGGGGATTCGCACCTGTCGCTGTTGGCCGAGGCCGCCCGGCAACTGCCGGACGACTATCCCAGCCTACGCCTGGCCAGCCCGGCACAGCTGAGCAACAACGCCTCGGTGGACTATTACGTCGAGCAGGTGCTGCAGCATGCCAAGGTCATCCTGATCTCGGTGCATGGCGGGGTCAGCTATTGGCGCTACGGGGTCGAGCGCTTGGTAGAGCTGGGCGCGCGTGGCGCCACGGTGATCATGGTGCCGGGTGACGACAAGCCCGACCCGGAGCTGATTGCGCTTAGCAACGTCGCCGAGGAGGATAGCCAGCGCCTCTGGCAATACCTGCGCCAGGGCGGCTTGGATAACGCCCGCCAGTTGTTCCGCTGCATCGGCAGCCGCTGGCTGGGCCGTGATGACAGCTGGCAGGAGCCGCAACCGCTGCCGCGTGTCGTCCTCTATCACCCGCAGCGTAGCCCTGCCCAACTGGCCGATTGGCAGACGCAGTGGCAACCGGATGCGCCTGTGGCGGCATTGCTGTTCTACCGCAACCATGTGCAATCGGCGAACACCGCCTTCGTCGATACCTTCTGTGAGCACCTCGTTCGTCAGGGTCTCAACCCGCTGCCGATAGCCGTGGCCAGCCTCAAGGAACCCGCCTGTCTGGATCAGGTGCAGGCCTGGCTGGATGAAACGCACACGGCGCTGATCATCAATACCACCGGCTTTGCCCTGTCCAATCCCGAGGCGCCGCAGGCGCGGGTGTTCCGCCGCGATATCCCGGTGCTGCAGGCCATCTGCTCGCTGGACAACCACGCGCAATGGCAGGCCAGCGCCCAGGGCCTGGGCTCGCGTGACCTGGCCATGCACGTGGTGCTGCCCGAGCTGGATGGCCGGCTGATCGGCACTGCCATCAGCTTCAAGGGCCTGGCCTGGCGCAGCGAGCGCAGCCAGAGCGACGTGGTGTGCTACCAGGCGCATGAGCCGGGCATGGCCTACGTCGCCGAACTGGCGCGTAATTGGTGCCAGTTGGCGATCAAAAGCAACGATCAGAAGCGAGTCGGCCTGATCCTGGCCAACTACCCGACCCGCGATGGTCGCATCGGCAACGGCGTGGGGCTGGATACGCCGGCTGCTGCGCTGAATATCCTCCGCGCGCTGCAGGCGCAAGGCTATCCAGTGGATAACCTGCCCGATAGCGGCACCGAACTTGTCCACAGCCTGCTCGGCGGCGTCACCAACGATCTGGATGGCTTGGATACAAGGCCTTGCGCGCAGAGCCTGGCGCTGGACGACTACCTGGGGTTTTTCCACAGCCTGCCGGCGGCCAACCAGCAGGCCGTGCGCGAGCGCTGGGGCGAGCCGCAGGACGATCCCATGTTCCGCAGCGGGCGGATGATGGTGGCCGGTCTGCGCTTCGGCCTGACCTTCGTCGGCATCCAGCCGGCGCGTGGCTACCAGCTCGACGCCGCTGCGGTGTACCACGACCCGGATCTGGTGCCGCCGCACGGCTATATCGCCTTCTACGCCTGGCTGCGCACGGCGTTCTCCGCCGATGCGCTGATCCACGTCGGCAAGCACGGCAATCTGGAATGGCTGCCGGGCAAGAGCGTCGGCCTCTCCGAGGGCTGCTGGCCGCAGGCGCTGATTGGCCCGTTGCCGAATATCTATCCCTTCATCGTCAATGACCCGGGCGAGGGTGCGCAGGCCAAACGGCGTACCCAGGCGGTGATCATCGATCACCTGATGCCGCCGCTGACCCGCGCCGAAAGCTACGGCCCGCTGCGTGACCTGGAACGCCTGGCCGACGAATACTACGACGCCAGCCAGCTCGACCTGCGCCGCGCCGTGGAGCTGCGTGGCGAGATCCTGGTCAAGGTGCGTGAGGCCAGCCTCGACCGCGAGCTAGGCCTGCAGCTCAACGACGACGGCGACAGCTGGTTGCCGCAGCTCGATGCCTACCTCTGCGACCTCAAGGAATCGCAGATCCGCGATGGTCTGCATGTGTTCGGTGAGTCGCCGGCTGGGCAACTGCGGCGTGACACCTTGCTGGCGCTGCTGCGTATCCCCCGGGGTGATGGCCTGGGCGCCAATGCCAGCCTGCTGCGCGCGCTGGCTCGTGCTCTTGAGCTGGGCCTCGATCCGCTTGATTGCGATATGGGCCAGCCCTGGGAGGGCCTGCGTCCACAGGCGTTGCAGGCTGTGGATAACAGCCTGTGGCGCACTGTCGGCGATACCCGCGAGCGTCTGGAACTGCTGGCACTGAGGCTGATCGAGCAGCGCCTGGTAGGGGAGCGCAGCGAAGCGTTTGGTGCTGAGGTGGAGCTGATTCTCGATGGTCTGGCTGGGCATATCGCGCCGTTGCTGGATGCATGCGGCGACGCCGAGATGGGCGGCCTGCTGGCGGCTCTGGAGGGACGTTTCGTACCCGCTGGGCCGAGTGGTGCGCCGAGCCGTGGGCGCCTCGACGTACTGCCCACCGGGCGCAACTTCTTTACCGTCGACGTGCGCCACCTGCCCACGCCCACCGCCTGGCGCCTTGGCGTGCAGGCGGCGGATCGCCTGCTGGAGCGCCACCTGCAGGACGAGGGCGATCACCTGCGCCAGCTCGGCCTGTCGGTGTGGGGCACGGCGACCATGCGCACTGGTGGCGACGATATCGCCCAGGCGCTGGCGCTGATGGGCGTGCGCCCGGTATGGCAGCCGGGCAGCCAGCGCGTCGAGCGCTTCGAGGTGTTGCCGCTGGAGCAGCTTGGTCGACCCCGGGTGGACGTGACCCTGCGCGTTTCCGGCTTCTTCCGCGATGCCTTCAGCAACCTGATCCGCCTGTTCGACGAGGCCGTGCAGGCGGTGATCGAGCTGGACGAGCCGGAAGGCATGAACCCGCTGTCGGCGCGGGTCTGGTGCGAATCGCTGGCGCTCAAGGACAGCGGCCTGGATGAAGCCGAAGCACGGCGCCAGGCTGGCTGGCGGGTGTTCGGCGCCAAGCCGGGCGCCTATGGCGCCGGGGTGCAGAACGCCATCGAGGAGCGCCTGTGGCAGAGTCGTGCCGACCTGGCCGAGGTTTACCTCAACTGGGGCGGTTACGCCTACGGCAGCGGCGCCGAGGGCGCGCCCGCGCGGCAGCGCTTCGTCGAGCGCCTGGAGCAGATGCAGGCGGTGCTGCACAACCAGGACAACCGCGAACACGACATCCTCGATTCCAACGACTACTACCAGTTCCAGGGCGGCATGCTGGCGGCAGTTGAGACCCTGCGCGGGCTCAAGGTGGCCAGCTATCACGGCGACAACAGCCAGCCGGATACGCCGCGCATTCGCACCTTGAAGGAAGAGCTCAATCGCGTGGTGCGTGCCCGCGCTGCCAACCCCAAGTGGATCGAGGGGATGAAGCGCCACGGCTACAAGGGCGCCTTCGAGCTGGCCGCGACCATCGACTACCTGTTCGCCTTCGACGCCACCAGCGAACTGGTCGATGACCACCAGTACGCGCTGCTGACCGATGCCTATCTGCTCGACAAAGACACCCGCGACTTTATCCAGCAGCACAACCCCGGAGCGCTCAACGATATCCTCGAACGCCTGCTGGAAGCCCAGCAGCGCGGCCTGTGGGAGAATCCTGGCGAATACCGAGAGGCGCTGGAGAATCTGCTGCTCGATAGCGAGGAGGGCGCGTGAAAGAAACACTGGCCCGAATAGGCGTATGGTGGCGCCGACCGATTACCCGACGCGAACGACTTCGCTCGGCCTGTGTCGGTGCCATGGCTGGTATATGGATCGGTTTGTTTTCATTCATTTTGATCGACAGCGGCCCCACCAGCCTTGCCGGAATCGGCATCTGGATTCTGTCTGGTGTAATAGGCAGTGGCGGATTGGCCGCTCTGTTTCCGCGAGTTCTCGGGATCGTGCTTTTCTCTCTGAGCATATGCGGTATCGGTAATTGAGCATGATTTCCCAAGAACCGTAGGGTGGGTTAGCCGCCTGGCACCGAATTGGAGTTATCCACAGGCGCAATGGCGGCGTAACCCACCATTGGTGCAACACGGAACATCGCCTGGTGGGTTACGCGGCGCGCGACGGTCTGGCGTGGCTGCAAGATCTGCGCTTTGCGCCGCTAACCCACCCTACGGTTTGCCCCTCCCACAGATCCGGGTGAACCCCATTGCACTTGTCTTCACCTTCCCTGACTTTTACCCTGGCCACTCATGCCTTTTCCGGAGTCTCGTCCAATGCGTCAGTAATGCCGTCGTGTTCGCACGACCAGTGATCGATCGCGGCTTCAGTCCGCGCGTATTCACGGCATTGCCTGGAGGCATGGATGACCGGTTCCCCCTTGTCGCGCTCGAGCGCGTTTCTTTCCGCTTTGCCGACGGCGCCACGCTGTTCGAGGCGCTCAGCGAAGTTTTCGATAACCGTCACACCGGTCTGGTGGGGCGCAATGGTGTTGGTAAAAGCATCCTCGGCCGTTTGCTGGCCGGTGAGCTGCAGCCCAGTGATGGGCGCGTCCTGCGCCAGGGGCGTATCGCCTATCTGCCCCAGCGCATCGTTGCCGCGCCTGGCGCCCGGGTCGTCGATCTGATGGGATGTGCGCCGTGGTTCGATGCCTTGCAGCGGGTCATGGGCGGTGAGCCGCATGCCGATGACATCGAGACCCTCGATGGCCGCTGGGATGTGATCGAGCGGCTGCAGCGTGCGTTGCAGGACGAAGGCCTTGGTCATCTCGACCCGCAGACACCTGCGATGCAATTGAGTGGTGGCGAGTGCAGTCGCGTTGCCTTGCTCGGCGCATTGCTGGCGGAGGCTGATCTGCTGATTCTCGACGAACCCGGCAACCACCTCGATCTGCCCAGCCGCCGGCGTCTTGGTCAGCGTCTGGCGAGCTGGCGCGGCGGCCTGGTGTTGATCAGCCATGACCGCGAACTGCTGGCTGGCATGCAGCGCATCGTCGAGCTGTCCGCAGCCGGCTTACGCAGCTATGGCGGTGGCTATGCCTTCTACCAGGCCAGCCGCCAGCGGGAGCGCGAGGCCGCTCGGCAGACGTTGGACAGCGCCCGTGTCGAGCGCAAGCGTGGCGAGCGTGAGCTGCGCCAGCAGCAGGAACGCCAGCAACAGCGCAGTGCCAGTGGGCTTCGCCAGGGCAAGGACAGCAACCAGGCGAAAATCCTGCTCGGTATGCAGAAAAACCGCAGCGAGAGTAGCGCCGGGCGCACTGCCAAGCGCCTGGATTCGCGCCGTCAGCAGCTCGATGAGCAGGTACGCGAGGCCGTTGCGGCATTGGTAGAGGAGCCTCCAGTGACCCTGCATGGACAGACCGAGTCCCTGCCGCCAGGCCGCCGGGTGTTGTACTGGCGTGATCTGCGCCTGCCGTTCGGTGCGGCGTCGTTGCCGGATTTCGAGCTGTTCGGCTCGCGTCGGGTTGCCGTGCTCGGGCCCAATGGCTGTGGCAAGTCCAGCCTGCTGGCGGTGCTCTCCGGCCGCCTGGCGCCGCTGTCGGGGGAGTGCCGCGTCGAGGTGCCCTGGGCCTTGCTCGACCAGCATCTGCACGGGCTGGATGCGCAGGAGTCGGCCCTGGAGCATCTGCAGCGATTGGCGCCGGGCAGCGCCGAGAGCCTGCTGCGTACACGTCTGGTGCATCTGGGTGTGGATGCCGAGGCGGCGCTGCTGCCCAGCGCCAGGCTCAGCGGCGGTCAGCGCCTGAAAGTAGCGCTGGCGGGTGTGCTGGCGCGTGACCCGACGCCGCAACTGCTGTTGCTGGACGAGCCGGACAACCATATCGACCTCGACTCGCGCCTGGCCGTGGAGGCACTGCTCCGGGACTACCGTGGTGCGCTGCTGGTGGTCTCCCATGACGCCGCGTTCGTCGATGCGCTGATGCCGAGCGAGCGGTTGCTATGGACTGCCGACGGTTGGCGGCATGAACGCTGCTGAGGTGCCACTCAGGTGCCGGCCAGGCAGCTTGGTGTCGCGGTCACCAGAGCGTCGATGGCGCAGCGGGTCTTGGCCGGCATATGGGGTGCGGTCGGCCAGATGACATGGATCGGCAGGGGCTGGCAGCGATAGGCCGCCAGCACCGGTTGCAGTTGCCCGCGCAGGACGTAGTGCGCCAGCAGCCAGCTCGGCAACCAGGCCAGGCCCATGCCGGCGATGGCGGCATCGGCCACGGATTGCAGGTCATCCAGCCACAGTGCGGAGGCGATCCGCGCATGGTGCATGCGCCCCTGCTCGTCGGCCAGTTGCCAGCCTGGCGAGGGTGCCGCGCTGCCGTAGCCGATGAGGCGGTGCCGGGCTAGGTCTTCGATCCGTTCGATCGGCTCGTGCCGCTGCAGGTAGGCAGGTGCGGCGCCCAGGCTCATCACCTGCTCGCCCAGGCGGCGGGCGCTCAGGCGGTCGCCGTCCGGCAAGGCGCCGATGCGCACCGCCAGGTCGAAACCTTCCTGCAGCATGTCCACCCGGCGGTCGGAGAAGGAAATCTCCACCTCCAGCTCGGGGTGGCTGTCCAGCAGGCGCCACAGGGCTGGCGCGGCGTAGTGGTGACCGAAGGCCAGCGGCACGCTGGCTTTCAGCCGCCCGCGTGGCTGCTGGCGGCCGCTTTCCAGCACGGCTTCGGCGGCTTCCAGTTCGGCTCGGGCGCGCAGACAGTGCTCGTAGTAGGCCTGGCCGTCCTCGGTCAGCCACTGGCGCCGGGTCGAGCGTTGCAACAGGCGTGTGCCCAGGCGTGCCTCCAGCCGCGCCAGGCCCTTGCCCACGGCGGAGCGGGTGAGGTTCAGGCGCTCTGCGGCCTCGGTCAGGCTGCCGCTCTCGACGATCTGCAGAAAGAGTTCGACGCCATCGAAACGTGGAATGGCCATGCTGTGATTGTTGCCTGCTATTCCCTTGTTGGAGGAAAAACTATCACGAATGAAGAAGTAAATTCCCTTGAGAATGCTCCACAGCCACTGTGGCAGCCTCGAAAGGAGTTTTCTCATGCCTGGTTCCAACACGTCTTCGGCCGTGGCGCTCGACCCACCGCGTGCCGGCCGGGATGGTCTGGCCCTGACCGCCATCTGCCTGGTGGCGCTGATGTTCGGCCTGGAGATTTCCAGCGTACCGGTGATCCTGCCGACCCTCGAGCAGCAACTCGGGACGCGCTTTCAGGATGCCCAATGGATCATGAACGCCTACACCCTGGCCTGTACCAGCGTGCTGATGGCGGCGGGTACGCTGGCGGATCGTTTCGGCCGGCGGCGAGTGCTGGTGCTGTGCCTGTGGCTGTTCGGCCTGGCCTCGCTGGCCTGCGGCCTGGCGAGCGATGCGAGCACGCTGATCGTGGCGCGCTTCGTCCAGGGCATTGGCGCCGGGGCGATGATGATCTGCCAGTTCGCCATTCTTTCGCACCAGTTCCGCGAACCCGCCGCCCGTGCCCGCGCATTCGCCCTGTGGGGCGTGATCGCCGGTGTCGGCCTGGGCTTCGGGCCGATGGTGGGTGCGCTGATCCTGCAATTGACGGACTGGCGCTGGGTGTTTCTCGTCCATGTGCCACTGAGTGTGCTGACGCTGGTGCTGCTGCACCTGAGCGTGGAGGAATCACGTGACCCCGCCGCGCAGCGCCTGGATATCGCCGGCATGGCGAGCCTGACCCTGAGTGTTTTCGCCCTGGTCTACTTCATCACCCAGGGCACCGAGAGCGGCTTTGCCAGCCCGGGCATGCTCGGCTGGGCCGGCCTGGCGCTGCTGGGCTTGGTGTCGTTCGTGGTCATCGAGCGGCGCAGCGCGCATCCGATGTTCGATTTCTCGGTATTTCGCATCGCGCGCTTCAATGGCGCCCTGATGGGCTCGGTGGGGATGAACCTGGGCTTCTGGCCCTTCATCATCTTTCTGCCGATCTATTTCCAGGTAGGCCTGGGTTACAGCACCCTCGCCACCGGGCTCGCCCTGCTGGCCTATACCCTGCCGGCGTTGCTGGTGCCGCCGCTGGCCGAGCGCCTGGCCCTGCGCCATGGTGCCGAGCGCATTATTCCGCTGGGTCTGGGCATGATCGGTGTGGGGTTCATGCTGATGGCCGGTGCCAACCTGGCCAGCCAGCCCGATGCCGTGCTGATCCTCGCCGGCTGCGTGCTCGCCGGTATCGGCCTGGGGTTGACCAACTCGCCCACCACCAACACCACCACGGGGGCGGTATCGCCTGATCGTTCAGGCATGGCCTCGGGCATCGACTTCAGCGCGCGGCTAATCACCCTGGCCCTGAATATCGCCTTGATGGGGCTGGTACTGGTGCTGGGTATCGGGCAGCACCTGGCCGAGGCGTTGCCGCCGAGCACGGCCGCATTGTGGTCTGGTTTCAGCCAGGATATCGCGGCCGGCAAACTGACTACCCTGAGCTGGCCGGGGCAGGTTGCAGAGGAGGGTGCGGCCATCGCCCAGGCGGCGCTGCGCCAGGGTACTGGTTGGGCCATGTTCTACGCAGGCCTGGGTTCTTGTGGGTTGAGTCTGCTGAGTTGGTTGTTCTTCCGTCGAGGCCGCAGCTAGCCTGCGACTTATCCACATGCTCTCTGGGGCGCCAGTGACGGCCCGTGCTTGCTACCATGCACGCCTTGTCACTGCTGGAACCTCCCCATGACCGACCTCCACTTCCCGCTCGCCGCCGTGGTGGGCGCCGATGCGCTCAAGCTGGCGCTGTGCCTGGCGGCCATCGATCCGGCCATTGGCGGTGTACTGATCGAGGGGCCGCGCGGCATGGCCAAGTCCACACTGGCCCGCGGCCTGGCCGACCTGCTCGATGGCGGGCGCTTCGTCACCCTGCCGCTGGGCGCGAGCGAGGAGCGCATCGTAGGCACCCTGGATCTGGACGCCGCGCTGGGCGAAGGCCGTGCGCAGTTTTCCCCCGGCCTGCTGGCCCGTGCCGACGGCGGTGTGCTGTATGTCGACGAGGTCAACCTGCTGCCGGATCATCTGGTCGATCTGCTGCTCGACGCCGCTGCCAGCGGGGTCAACCATGTCGAGCGTGACGGCATCTCCCATCGGCACGCCGCGCGCTTCGTGCTGATCGGCACCATGAACGTCGAGGAGGGCGAGCTACGCCCGCAACTGCTCGACCGCTTCGGGCTCAACCTGGCCCTCGATGGCCAGCCGCAGCCGGCCGAGCGCGCCGAGATCGTCCGCCGCCGCCTGGCCTTCGATGCAGGCCCCGAAGCCTTCCTGCAACGCTGGCAAACCGAGCAGGCTGCCCTCGCTGCCCGCTGCCAAAATGCTCGCCAGCGCCTGGCCGATATCCCGTTGGATGACGCCGCTTTGGGTGAGATCAGCCAGCGCTGCTTCGCCGCGGGTGTCGATGGCTTGCGTGCCGATCTGGTTTGGCTGCGTGCCGCCCGTGCCCATGCCGCCTGGCGTGGCGCGGCGGGCATCGAGCCTGTGGATATCGAGGCGGTAGAGGACTTCGTCCTGCGCCATCGCCGTCGTCAGCAACAACCGACGGCTGCCACGCCGCCCGAGCGGCGCCAGGCGCCGCAGCAGGCGCAGGAACAGAGCCAGGGTGAAGGGCAGTGGGGCGAGCTGCCGGCGCAGCCGCAGGCCATGGGCGAACGACGCGTACCGCCGCGTTGGCCAAAAAAGCCCTGAGCATCCGCCCGCGCACAGCCACAGGCGCGGATGCCCGCAACCGGCCCGGACGACTCGGCGGCGGCCTGCGTGGCGCCGCCCGCAGCGGTGCGGACGGGCGAATCGATTGGCCGGCGTCCCTGCGCCAGGGACGACCACAACGTCGCGAGCAGCTGGTGTTGCGCCCGCGTAGCCAGAGGGCCGACGAGTTGTGGCTGGTGCTGGTGGATGCCTCCGCCTCGACCCGTCGCCACGGCGCCCTGAGCCTGGCCAAGGGCGTGCTCGCCGAGCTGTTCGACAGCGCCTATCGCCAACGTGTGCGCCTGGCCGTGCTACAGGCCGGCGGCCTTGAAGCGCAATGGCTGTGGCAGGGGCGCAAGGCCAGCGCCGAGCTGCACCGCTGGCTGCACGAGCTGGGCGCTGGTGGTGGTACGCCGTTGCTCGATGCACTGAATCAGGCGGGTGACTGGCTGTTGCGGCGGCAACGAGCGAAACCGAGCGAACGCCAGCGCCTGCTGATCCTCACCGACGGCCGCTTGCGTGATCTGCCTACGCTGACGCCCTTGCCGTGCCCAACCCTGTTGCTCGATACCGAGCGCGCGCCCATCCGCCTGGGCCGCGCGCGCCAGCTGGCGCAGGCGCTACAGGCCGACTACCAACATATCGACGACCTGGCGCCCGGCGTGCCGGGGCGCACCTGGAGAACCCCATGAAAACCCTGCTGCTGGTCGGCATCGGCGCCGGCGACCCGGACTACATCACCTACCAGGCGATCAAGGCGCTGCGTCGCAGCGACGTGATCTTCCTGATGGACAAGGGGGCGGCCAAGCACAAGCTCAACGCCCTGCGCCGCGAGATTTGCGCACGTTTCCTTGAGGGGCACACACCGCGTTTCGCCGAAGGCCTGCAACCGGAGCGCGAACGCGAGGCGGTGGACTATCGCGCCAGCGTCGACGAGCTCAACCGTGACAAGCAGGCGGTGTTCGAGCAGCTTATCGACGAGCAGATGGCCGATGGCGAAACGGCGGCATTCATGGTCTGGGGCGACCCGTCGCTGTACGACAGCAGCATCCGTATCATCGAGGCCATCGCCGCGCGGCGCAGCGACTTCGTCTATGACGTGATTCCTGGTATCACCAGCCTGCAGGCGCTGACCGCACGCCACCGCATTCCGCTTAACAGCATCGGCCGCGCCGTGGAGATCACCACCGGCCGCCTGCTCGCCGAAGGCTGGCCACAGGGCGTGGACAGCGTGGCGGTGATGCTCGACGCCAAGGACACCTATCGCCGCTTCGTCGGCCAGGGCCTGCATATCTACTGGGGCGCCTACGTCGGTACAGCCGATGAAATCCTGATCGCCGGCCCGCTGGATGAGGTGGCCGAACGCATCGCCACCACCCGCGCCGAAGCGCGGGAGCGTAATGGGTGGATCATGGATAGTTATTTGTTGCGCAAGGAAAGTCGGCGGATATTCTAATGTTGGGATGCATAAGGAAATTACTCATCTAGCTCTTTATCATGTTCTTCGTGGCCAAGAGAATTCTTAAACAATTGATAAAGTAAGTCTAATTTGGCGCTTACTTCTGCAGCAGCACTGCTTGAAAGCTCCGCTTGAGGCATTAATCGATGTAGCTCCCCTTTTTTGAGTAGCATGCTACCGCCAAGTTTTCGCGATAGAGTACGGAAAAAATCTTCTGCGATTGTGCTCAGCTTACGCCGTTCTGTCTTGGCCTCCCAAATCAAGCGAGCTGCCTCAGGAGGTGAGTTTGTCCATGCCTCATAATCAGTTCTGCTGTCATCGAAGACAGAAGCTTTTATTATCTCTGCTAGAGATTCTTCAATTGTCGTAAGAATCTGGGTGGAGAATAAATCATCGGTGGGGTATTGGCTGATTGCATAGCGCTTTAGAAGTTCGGGAGTTATAAAGTAGTTTTCAGTTTCGTAGCGCCGCCAATAACGAATAGATAAAGAGCCAAGGTCTCGGTCTTGTCGATTTTGACCGTCATTATCTAATATCGCTAGCCCTTTTAGGTCAGGTAGCAAATTGCGTAAGCCATTGAAGTGATCAATAGGTGTTATGCCAAAACCACCCTCAACTCGCTCTAGTTCTGCATTAACATCTTGAAGTGGATAGTTATTTTGAACGTAAAAAGTATTAATTCGCTCATCCCAGATTGATATAGCAGGATGCTCAAGTCGTTCGGCTAATGCTCGAAGCATATCAATGTCTGTGCCTCCTTCTACGTAGAGAACATAACCCCGCTCTCTAGCTTTGACATAATGCTCGGCACCAAAATGCTTCAAGCTGTTCCGAATATCCTGCCTCTTCGCTAGATCATCTGCTCGACCTTCTAGTAATAAAGTCAAATTTCTATCTAGGGCCTCGTCAAGGATTACTTCTGAGTGAGTTACTAAAACAACTTGTGAGCCATTTTCACTAGCTATGTCGCGTAAAAGAACATAAACCTGTTTCTGACGGAGTATTTCCAAATGTGCATCTGGCTCATCAACTAATAATACACCACCTTTGTGAGAGTATAGGTATGCAAAAACAAGAAGCATTTGTAGCATCCCGCGTCCTGCTGAGGAAATGTCTAATGCTTCTTTAACTCCGTGCTGGCGATAATTTAGAGTTATACTTCCGCGAGTAGTCTCTTCTGGTTTCCCTAACTCAATATTGAAGAGTCGGCGCATTAATTGCGTGACACGATTCCAATCATTAGTTGATGATTTGTATACAGTTAGGCAAAGATTTCTTAAAACGTCAGCAGTACGACCTTGTCCTAACAGGACGTCGACTCTTCCTGGCTGTAGAACAGGTTCTTCTGTATCTAAGCCTGACATTGGATAAAGAAGTTCAACTTTTAGGTTGGCGGCGTATGAAATAAACTCAAGATCGCTTATGACGGATTCATCTGGTGAACAATATACTAACTCATCACCTTGGCTGCGAAATCGCATAGGTAAAGAGCATATTTTTCCTTTAAACTCTACGCCGACTGTGATTATTAAAGGAATGTCTTTATTGGCCTTGCGGACTTGGGTGTTGTGCCAAAAAAAACGTGTTCGTGTAACTGGTACAGCAACAATATTTAATCTGTTAAGTGATGTTGCAGTGCGCTCTTTAGCCGATGATTCCTTGCGTACGTCATACCAGGTTCTTACTGCTTGTGACCATAGGGCTAGAGCTTGTATGGCGCTTGTTTTTCCGCAATTATTAGGGCCGATTAGAACTGCTGGATGATCAAGCTCAATACGTTGGCATTCTCCGAAACGTTTAAAGTTTTCGATTTCCATATAGTGCAATAAACGCATTGAAAGGCCCTCATTTTTTACTTGCACTCCTACTGGTTTTTAAAGTCGGAGAGGTGCTGAATTTTATATGGAGTTTTTGTTTCTTACACAGTTTTTTGGATGTAAACCAAAAATAGCAAATGAGAGACTGGTCTGGCTGCAGCAGGCATAATCAGTAACCCTATCGTTTTCCCATCTGCGATGGTGTTGCAGCCTAGACGGAAAAGTGCAGGGCCCGCAATGGCCGGCTATTAATTGAAACGCAAGTAAGGAAAACAGCCAAAGCGTTTTCGATCAGTTTCCAGCCAGTCGCAAAAGCCCTCGGCTTACAACCAACTCCAAGAAACCCCCGTATACACCCCAAACCCTTCTCCAGGCGTGGAGCGCGCTACATCCGCGCCGTTGTCGTTATAGCCCGGCGTCACGGTAGCGGCATAGCGCTTGTCGGTCAGGTTGCGCAGGTCGAGCCAGGCTTGCCAGTCGTCCTTTGGCGAGGCGTAGCCCAGGGTGGCGCCGAAGGTGGCGTAGGCGTCGGCGTAGTAAGAGTTGGCGTAGTCCACGGCGACCTTGGAGGCGTACTGGGTGTTGAGGCCGGCGTAAAAGCCGCTCGGGTGGTCGTAGCGCAGCTCGGCCTGGTAGTAGTGACGCGGTAGGCCCGGCAGGCGTTTGTCGCCGAATTCATCGTCGTCGCGGTAGTGGAAGTCGCTGAAGGTGTAGGCCTGGCGCAGAGCCAGGGCGCCGGCCGCGCCGCCTTGCCACAGCGGGCTGGTCAGGCCGGCTTCGATGCCCTGGTGCACGGTGGGGCTGGCGTTGGATTCGGCGAAGACGTTGTTCTCGATCTCGACGGTGAGCAGCTCGTGGCGCACCTGCGAGTAGTAGTAGGCCAGATCCCATTCACCAATGACCGAGTCGCCGCGGGCGCCAAGCTCGAAGGTGGTGGCGGTCTGGTTGTCCAGCGAGACCGGTGCCCGTTGCCGCGCGTTGTACGGCTGGTCCGGTGCGTTGAAGCGTCGTGGTGAGCCCCAGATCATCGACCAGGCATGTGGCGGTTCCACCGAGCGGCTGATATTGCCGTACAGCTGCACCTCGGGGTTGAGCTGGTAACGCAGGCCGATGCGCGGCGCGTAGTCCCAGGTGCTTTCGTCGAGTTTGTCGTCATTGGCCGGCCAGGTCACCTGCACTTCACGACGGGTATGGATCAACGCCAGGCCACTGGTCAGCCACAGATCGGGGGCCAGCTGCAGCTCGTTGCTGAAATGCAGCACGCTGTCCGAGCCCAGGTGCTCGTAGGCCCGCATCAGGGTGCCTGCGGGGTAGACAGTGCCATCCACGGTCATCGGCAGGGTAGCGTTTTCCCTGGACTTGCTACTGGGCAGGCTGGTGGTGTTGCGAAAGCCGATGGTGGTCGTGCTATCCAGGCCGAACAGGGTGTGTCGGCGGGTATAGTTCAGCGTCGCGCTAACATCGCTGTAGTCCACGCGAATGCGATAGGCGCTGTCGCGGTAGGCGGTTTCGGCGAAGTCCATCGGGTAGTGGTGGTAGGCAAGGCCTGCCACCAGGGTGGAGTCGTCATCGATCTGCCAGGTGGTCTTGTTGGTGATCCAGGTGCTGCCGGGTTGGTCGCGGTAGGCGTCGATGCGCAGGTTGTTGGCGGCTGCGGCGCGCGGGTCATGCTCGATCTGCGCTTTGGTCAGACGGCCAGGAATATCATGCTCGGTCTCGCGGTAGCGCAGGTAAAAGCGCGTCTCCAGATTCTCGTTGATCCGGTAGCCGAAGTTGCCGGCGATGCCTTTGCCTTTGCCCGAGGAGTGATCCTGATAGCCGTCGGTTTCGCTGTCGGTGAGGGCGAGGTAATAGTCGAAATCGCCCAGCACCTGGCCGGAGGCGATGCTGCGCTTCTGGTAGCCGCGGCTGCCCGCTTCGTAGCGCAGTTGCAGCTTGGGCGCGGTGTAGCCGGTGTGGGTGATGTAGTCGATGGCGCCGCCCAGGGCCAGCGAACCACGGTCGAAGCCGTTGGCGCCACGCAGCACCTCGGCGCGACTTATCCACAGCGGTTCCAGCAGTTCGTAGGGTGTGCCGCCGGGGCCGGTCAGTGGCAGGCCGTCGAGCATGATATGGGTGCCGGAAGCATGCGAGCCGGGGCCGCGGTTGATGCCTGAGCCGCGCACGCTGATCTTCACCCCTTCGTTGCCGGGCGACTGGGCGTAGACGCCGGGCTGGTAGGCCAGCACATCGGCGACGCCGGCCACGCGGCCCTGCTCGACCTTGGCCATATCTACCACATTGGTCGCGCCCGGCACGCGCTTGAGCTCTTCGCGCGCGGCCTCCACTTCGCTCATCTGCACGCCGCTGACCTGCAGCGAATCGAGCTGCACGGGCTCTTCGGCAAAGGCGCTGTGGCTACTCAGGCAGGCGAGTGCGAGCAAGGTGAGGCGGGCAGGTTGGCGGGAAAGCGGCAGGGGCAGCATGCAGGGGCTCCGTTGAGCGGGCGGCGAGTGTTTCTGATGGATGCCGACGAGGATTCGTCACGCCAGCTCGGTGCTGGCGCGGGGCACATCATGCCGGTTTTGCCCGTGCTGTGCAGCGGGCCGCTCAGGGAGAAGAAGGGCGGTCGCATCACAGGCCGACCGCGGCCTGTGGATAAACTCAGGCCAGGCCCGCCTTGTCCAGACCGAACTGCTTGTCGGCAGAACCTGGCACGGTGCGGAACGCTACGTTGAGGCGGTTCCAGCCGTTGATGGCTATCACCAGAAAGCTCAGCTCCGACAGTTCCTGCTCGGAGAACTGTTCACGCACGCTGGCGTAGATGGCATCGGAGACGCCGTGCGCTGACAGCTGGGTCAGGGCTTCCGTCCATTCCAGCGCGGCGCGCTCCTGTGCGGAGAACAGCGGCGATTCACGCCACACGGCGACATGGTGCAAGCGCAGCTCACGATCGCCATGGATCTTCGCTTCTTTCACATGCATGTCGACGCAGAAGGCGCAGCCGTTGATCTGCGAGGCGCGCAACATGACCAGGTGGGCCAGCGGCGCAAGAAAGGGGCTGCGGGTCAGCAGCATGGAAAACTCGGCGTATTTGCCGGAAGCCTTGGGGGAGAGTGCGAAGTAATCGAGGCGCTGGCTCATGGTGTTCATCCGTATCCGCATTGAGGGGCGCGATGGCGTGATGGCCTGCCCCGGTAGCGGTGAATCTACGCAGCAGTGGCCCAGTCACATAGATCCAATTGTGTAGATTCGGATTGATCCACTTCGCTCAGCGCCGTGCCTGCGACGGTGGAAAACCATACTCGCGCTTGAAGGCGGCGCTGAAGCTGCTGAGGTGCTCGTAACCGGCCAGGCTGGCGGCTTCTTCCACCGACAGACCCTGTTGGCGCATGGCCTGGTAGGCACGTGCCAGGCGCTGGCGGCGCAGGTAGGCGGCGATGGTGGTGCCGTTGCGGCTGCGAAAGGCGTTCTGCAGGTCGACCGGGTTGGTGCCGAGCCGGCGGGCCATGTCGGCGATGCTCAGGGCGTCTGCCTCGCCGCTGTCGAGCCACTCCTCGAGGCGCGCCAGGCAGCGTTCGAGGTGGCTGCCGAGGCGTTTCTCCTGGGGCGTGTCGATGCCGCGCAGGATGTCGCAGGCCAGATCCAGGGCAAAGCTCTCGCGTTGCAGGCGCTGCAGCAGCGGCGGCAGGGTCGCGTCACGTTCGAGCAACTGGTGGGCGCGCTGGAGGATGTCCGCCGAGGGTTGCCAGGGCAAGCTGTGCCAGTGGTTGCGGCTGAAGCGCAGCAGGGTGTCGCTGCGCAATTGGCTGCCGAGGGCGAACTGCTGCAGCCAGTCCGGGGTGATGCTCAGGCACACCTTGGTTTCTTCGCGGCCGCTGCGCCAGTGGCGCTGGAACTGATCGCTATCGGTCAGGTTGACCAGCATGGCGCGCTGGCCACCTGGGCGCGCGTCGAAGTGCAGGCGCTGGCGCGGCAGGCTGACTTCGGCTTCGCCTTGCAGCAGGAAGGCGGCGGTGATGCCTGGTGCCAGGCGGTTGTAGCTGCTGGCGTCGACCAGGTCGCGGCTGTGGCTGAAGTACAGCACCAGCCCCTCGCTCAGTACCTGCACCTGTTGCTCGCCATCGAGCACCGGCTGTTCGCCCGGCAGCTCGCGCTGGAAATGCAGGTTACCGCCCAGGGTGTGGGCGACATCGCTGAGCTGGCCGCAGGTGAAGAGGGTCATGACACGATTCCAGGTTGGAAGTTTCGTTGCGGCTAATTTTTCCTTCTTTTCGCCTAAGCGCGCAACATTGTTCAGAATTATTCTCATGTGCAATGAGGTCGCAATCGTTTTGGTTGCGTCACCAACGATCATGGGAATCACACAGCGATGGGTTTGCTCCTCACGCAAACGGCGGTGGTCGAGGCGGTCTTTCACGAGCATGTCGACGCGGCGCAGATAAGCCAGTGGCTGGACGGCATCGAGCGTTTGATCGAGGGCCGTCAGCCGTTCTTCTTCATTTCCAGTACCCGCGAGGGCAGCACCTTCGCCGAGGATTACCGGGCCATTCAGGGCGTCTGGTACAAGCAGCACAAGGCGGCGTTCCGCGAGGTCTGCCAGGGGCTGGTGCGCATCGCTGGAGATGCCGACGAGCAGGCCCGGCTCGACACCCCGGCGCTGCATGCCGCCTGGGGCGTGCCCTATTTCGTCACGCTGGACAGGACGCACGGCTATCGCTGGATCTCCGAGCGCATGGTGAATCATGCAGCGTCCGTCTGAGCAGGTGCCGGTGACCCGGCTGGCGCTGGCGGTGATCGTGGTGCTGTACTTGGCCCACGCGCTGCCGCTGTATTTCTTCAACGTGGCGATGCCGGCCATCCTGCGTAGCCAGGGTGTCGACCTGCGCTGGATCGGCATGCTCTCGCTGCTCTACATCCCCTGGGCATTCAAGTTTCTCTGGGCACCGCTGGTCGACCGGCATTATCTGCACAGCCTCGGCCGGCGTCGCACCTGGCTGTGGCTGACCCAGGCGGCGCTGGTGGCCGGCATTCTGCTGCTGGCGATGACCGGGCTGGAGCACGGCCTGCTGCTGTTCGTGCTGGTGAGCCTGTGGATATCCACCTTCGCTGCCACCCAGGACATCGCTATCGACGGTTACACCGTGGAATCGCTGGCCAGTGAGGATCATCGTCTGGGCAGCATGGCGCAGAGCATTGGCGTGGCCCTGGGCAGTATGTTCGGTGGCGCCGGCGTGCTGTGGCTGTACCAGGTGCTTGGCTGGCAGAGCGCGCTGTTGACGTTGGCCGGCCTGAGTGCCCTGACCATGCTGGCAGTCGCGCGGGTCGATGACCGCCTGCCGGCGCAGGCCGAGGCGGCCAAGCCGGGCTTCATCGCCACCTTCAAGCGCCCGGAGATCCGCTGGGCACTGCTGCTGATCCTGGTCTATCGCCTGGTCGAGGCGCCGGCCATGGCCATGCTCACGCCGATGCTGGTGGATCGCCAGTGGTCACTGACGCAGATCGGCCTGCTGATGTCGGTGGCCGGCGCCAGCGTCGGGCTGCTCGCCGCCGTGGCGGCTGCACGCCTGTTGCAGGGCCAGCGCGCGGCGACCCTGCTGCTGCGCGCCGGCTGGCTGCGCAGCCTGGCCTACCTGGCGGTCGCCGGGCTGCTGCTCAGCGGCCTGGCCGACGGCTCGCCCTTGTGGCTCGGCGCCATGGTGCTGGTGCTCCTGGCCATCCGCTACCTGGCGATGACCAGCCTCTACGCCCTGTTCATGCAGCTCTGTTCGCGGCAGCAGGCCGGCACCGATTTCACCGTGCTGGTGTGCTTCGAGTTGCTGGTGTTCTTCGTCGGTGGCTCGCTGTCGGGCTTTCTCGCCAAGGGCCTGGGTTACGAAACCTATTACCTGCTGCTGGGTGCGCTTTCAGTGCTCAGCGTCCTGCTTTGCAAACCTATCGTCCGGCGCATCCAGGCCGGCACAGACAATCATTGACGCGCTTTCTCTGGGGGAAACCATGAGGCATCTTTCGGCATCCATGCAGGTCACCTTGCTCAGCCTGGCGGTGAGCGGCGCGCTCCACGCGCAGGCCGACGACACCACGAGCAGCCAGGTCAAGGAGCTCGGCCCGATGGTGGTCACCGCCACCCGTTCGGCCAAGAGCATCGCCGAGATCGCCGGCACGGTGTACAACATCGACCGCGAGCAGGTTGCCGAGCAGGCTGCGGCCGGCCGTTCCACCTCCGATATCCTTGGCCAGCTTGTACCTTCTTTGGCGCCAAGCAGCGGCACCACCAGCAACTACGGCATGACCATGCGCGGGCGCACCGTGCAGGTGATGATCGACGGCGTGCCGCTGACCGGCTCGCGTGACGGTTCGCGCCAGCTCAACAGCATCAGCCCGGCGATGATCGAGCGCATCGAGGTGATCTCCGGCGCTACCAGCATCTACGGCGCCGGCGCCACCGGCGGCCTGATCAACATCATCACCCGCAATGCCGACGATGAAACCAGCGACTTCAGCAGCCGCATCGGCCTGCGTACTCCTGGCAAGGCGGCGCGTGACGCCATGGCCTACGAGGCCTCGCAGACCGCTGCCTTCCACCAGGGCGCGGTCAGCGGTTTCGCCGGCCTGAGCTTCACCAAGCAGGGCGAGATTCGCGATGCTGACGGTGATCGTATCGGCCCGGAAATCTCCCAGACCGACCGTCAGGACACCACCAGCTTCGACTTCAACGGTCGCCTGACCTGGCACCTGGACGACGTCCAGCAACTGAGCGCTGGCGTGCGCTATTACAACGACGAGCAGGACAGCGACTACGGCCCGGATTACGGCCCCAATCTCAATGTTCTGTTTAGCAGCGCCGACCCAAGTCACAAGGCCGTCGATGGCCTGCAACTCGACGACCAGCCGCGCACCCGCCACTACGGCGCCAATGCGCAGTACCTCAACCGCGACTTGCTGGGTGGCCAGCAACTGACCGCCGAAGCCTACTACCGCAAGGAAAAATCGCGCTGGTTCCCCTTCGCCAGTCGTGTGGCGAATGCAGCAACACCCGGTGCTATCGATGTTGTGATGCAGTCGAGCACTGACATCGACGTCTGGAGCGTACGCACCGCCTTGCAGAAAGGCTTCGAGCTGGCCGGGCGCGACCTGCAACTCACCTATGGCCTGGATCATGAGCGCGAGCAGGACAGCCAGAACGCTCAGTTCTACGATTTATGGGGTGCTTTCGTTCCCAGTAATGGCCTTAACTACCGCGAGACCTACAGCGCTGCGATGGGCCCGGACGTGGAAGTGAGCAAGACCGGCGCGTTCCTGCAGGGCGACTACCAGCTCACTGAGCGCCTCAGCCTGCAGGCCGGGGTGCGCCGCGAAACCATCCGCAACGAGGTGGACGATTCCATCCCCTATGGCGAGGCAGTGACCGCCGCGACCGTTGCCGGTTACCAGGCGCGCACCCTGGAAGGCGGCAACGTGCGCCACAGTGAGACCCTGTTCAACTTAGGCGCGGTGTATGCGCTGACCGACAGCCAGCAACTGTTCGCCAATTTCTCCCAGGGTTTCAGCCTGCCCGACACCCAGCGCATGCTGCGCGACGTGCCGGCCAGCTTCGTCATCGATAGCAGCAGCATCGATTCGATCAAGGTCAACAACTACGAACTGGGCTGGCGCCTGGGCGATGCCAGCGGCCTCAACGCCGGGGTGACCGCGTTCTACAACACCTCCGACAAGGTGGTGCAGTTCAACCGCGATTTCAGCGTCTCGGTGGCCGACACCGATGAGCGCGTGTGGGGCGCCGAAGGCAACTTGCAGGTGCCGGTGGTCGAGGGCTGGACGCTGGGCGGTACCCTGGCCTACACCCGTGGCCAGTACAAGGACGCCGCCGGTAACTGGCGCGAGCTGAATGCCTTCCGCGTCTCGCCGCTGAAGGCCACCGTCTACAGTGACTGGCGCTTCCTCGATGGCTATGGCGTGCGCCTGCAGGCGCTCACCGTGGGCGGCAGTGACCGCGCCTATGACGACGCTCAGTCCGCCGCGATCAGCCCGACCATCCGCGCCACTCCGGCGACCAAGATCCAGGGCTATACCGTGCTCGACCTGATCGCTCACGCGCCCTGGCTGGGCGGCGAGGTCGGTTTCGGCGTCTACAACCTGGCCAACCGCGACTACAAGACCGTCTACGGTCAGCAGGCCGAGGCCACCTACGGTGCCATCTCCAGCCTGCCGGCAGCCGGCCGCACCTTTGGCCTCAGCTACTCGGTGCAGTACTGATCGTTCAGCGCTGGTAGCTCAGCGGCCGCTTCGAGGACTCCGGCAGCGCCAGACCACCGGCCAGGGCCAGCAGGGCGATGGCGATCAGGTAGTAGGCCGGCGACATGCGGTTGCCGGTCACCTCGATCAGCCAGGTGGCGATCAGCGGCGCGGTGCCGCCGAAGATGGTGTAGGCCAGGTTGTAGGTGAAGGCCGAGGCGGTGTAGCGCACCCGGGTGGGGAACTGCTCGGACAGCAGCACCGCCGTTACCACCCCACAGATCACCGCACCCACTGCCAGCAGCATGGCGCCCAGGGCTGAAGCCAACAGGGTGCCCGAGGCAGCCAGGGTGAAGGCCGGATACACCGCGACGATCAACGCCACTCCGGCGGTGAGGATGGTGCGGCGGCGCCCGACGCGATCCGAATAGCGCCCGACGAAGGGGCACAACAGGGCGGCGAAGAACAGCGCGATCAGGCTGGCCAGCAAGGCGGTCGGCCGCGCCGCGCCGCCGACCACCTGCATGTAGGTGGTGAGATACGTGGTGAACATATAGAACGACAGCGCCGTCGCCGAGATGAACGCCGACAGGCACAGCACGGTGCCGCCATGCTCGCGCAGGGTTTCGCGCAGCGGCGAATGTTCAGGGTGAGGTTGCGCAGCCAGGGCCTGGAAGGCCGGTGACTCGTCCAGGCGCAGGCGCATGTACAGGCCGACCAGGCCCAGCGGCGCGGCGATCAGGAAGGGTACGCGCCACCCCCAGGCCTGCATCTGTACCTCATCCAGCCAGACGCCCATGCCGAACACCAGCCCGGCGGCGCAGGCGAATGCCATGAAGGTCGAGACCGGCACGAAGCTGCCATAGCGCGCCTTCTGCTCGGTGGGCGCATGCTCCATGACGAAGGCGCAGGCGCCGGCATACTCGCCACCGGCGGAGAAGCCTTGCAGGCAGCGCGCCAGGGCCAGCAGCAGCGGGGCGAACAGGCCGATGCTGGCGTAGGTCGGCAGCAGGCCGATCAGCGTGGTGGCGCCGGCCATCAGCAGCACGGTGATCGACAGCACGCGCTTGCGCCCGATGCGGTCGCCGAGGATACCGAAGACGATGCCACCCAACGGCCGCAGGGCGAACGACACGGCGAACACCGCAAAGGTCTGCAGCAGTGCCAGGGTCGGGTTGCCCGGCGGGAAGAACAGCGAGGCGATGGTCACGGCGAGGAAACCGTAGACGGCGAAGTCGAACCACTCGACGAAGTTACCGATGGCCGAGGCGGCGATCACCTTGTGCAAGGTGGCCGGGCTGACCTGTTGACCGTGGGCTGCGGCGTTCATACGTCATCTCCTGATGCTCGGGCCAGACGGTCTGGCGATCAGGTTGGACGTTATCGGCTGCGCCCTGTGCGAAGCGCTTCGCAGGCGACAGCGGCGTTGCCGTGAGCGACCTCAGCCCTGGGGAAACTGTGCCGGGTTGGAAAAGCAGGCGCGCAGGTGATCGAACACCAGGCGCACCCTTGGCGGCACGGGGCCTTGCTGCGGGCGGTAGATGAACAACTGCCAGGGATCGGGTGCCTGCTCGGTCAGCACCGCCTGCAGGCGGCCGTTCTCCAGGTACGGTTGCGCCAGGTAGGCGGGCAACTGGCCGTAGGCCAGGCCGGCGAGCACGGCTTCCAGCTCGGCTTCGGGGTCGTCACACACCAGCGCTGGCGTGGGGGGATGCAGGCTGGGGCCGTGGGCGAATGTCCACGGCCAGGGGCGGCCGTTCTTGCGGTCGATCAGCACCGACAGCGGCCGCTGCTGCAACTCGTCGAGGTCACGCGGCGCGCCGCTGGCGGCGATCAGTTCCGGCGTGGCCACCACCTGCAACGGCACCGGCGCCAGGGCGCGGGCGACGTAGCGGCTATCACGCAGGAAGCCGACGCGGATGCCGATATCGATCTGCGCTTCCACCGCGTCGGTGATCTCGTCTTCCAGGCGCAGGTTCAGCACCAGTTGTGGGTGCTGCTTGAGCAAGGGTTGCAGGAAGCCCACCAGAAAGCGCTTGCCGATGGCCTGCGGCGCGGTGATGCCGATGCGCCCGGCGATGGCCGATTCGGCCTCGGCGCGATGGCCGCGAAACAGCGCATCGAAATCCTCCAGCATCTGCCGGGCGCGCACCGCATAAGCCTCGCCGAAGGCAGTGATGTGCACCTGGCGGGTGTTGCGGTGAAACAGAATCTCGCCCAGCTCCTCTTCCAGCGCCTTGATCGCGCGGGTCACCGCCTGCGGCGAAACACCCAGGCGAGTCGCTGCTTCGCGGAAATTGCTGCAGTCGGCTGCGCTGCAGAAGATGCGGATCATCTCCATGCGATTGAGCATGTCGGGGCACCTTTTTGTTCCAGAATATGGAATAGCCTAATCCAAACTCTTCCATTCATTGAAACGGAAATCGCCTCTAACGTGAGCCCATGTCCAGCGAGTGACGCCGGACACTCCAACGAATCGAGAGAGGGCATCACCATGAGCAACAACATTTCCGGCAAGGTCGTGGTCATCACTGGCGCCAGCAGCGGTCTGGGCGAAGCGACTGCGCGTCATCTGAGCAAGCTGGGCGCCAAGGTGGTGCTGGCTGCACGGCGCAAGGAGCGTCTCGAGCAACTGGTCGACGAACTGGCTGCCGCTGGCGGTGAGGCCGTGGCCTACACCACCGACGTGGCTCGCGCCGACGAGGTCAAGGCACTGATCCAGGGCGCACTGGACAGCTTCGGCCGCGTCGATGTGCTGGTCAATAATGCCGGCTATATGGCCATCGCGCCGCTGGGCGACGTGCGTGTCGAGGAGTGGGAGCGCATGATCGACATCAACATCAAGGGCGTGCTGTACGGCATCGCCGCGGCGCTGCCGGTGTTCCAGCAGCAGAACGCCGGGCACTTCATCAACATCGCCTCGGTGGCCGGGATCAAGGTGTTCAGCCCGGGCGGCACCGTCTACAGCGGCACCAAGTTCGCCGTACGGGCCATCTCCGAAGGGCTGCGTCATGAGGTCGGCGGCAGCATCCGCACCACCACCATCGAACCGGGCGCGGTGGACTCCGAGTTGAAGTTCGGCAGCTCGCACCAGCAAAGCCGCGACTTCGTCGTCGACTTCTACAAACAGGCGATACCGGCGGAATCGGTGGCACGCGCCATCGCCTTCGCCATCGAGCAGCCGGCCGACGTCGACATCAACGAGATCGTCCTGCGCCCGACCGTGCAGGAGTTCTGATCCACAACCGCTGTTGCAGGCGCTTGCGATGCGGGCCTTCACGGGCCAGCATGCGAGCGCCTTTTTCGCTTTCAGGAGTCTGCATGAACGCGTCGATCCGTCCCGTCGACCTGGCCAAGGCCTACCGTCTGCTCAATCACGGCCCCACCGTGCTGGTGTCGGCTCGCTACCAGGCTGTGGATAACGTCATGGCGGCGGCCTGGTGCTGTGTGCTGGACTTCGACCCGCCGAAGCTCACCGTGGTGCTGGACAAGGCCACCCGCACCCGCGCGCTGATCGAAGGCAGTGGCCTGTTCGCCATCCAGGTGCCGACCGTGGCGCAACTGCAACTGACCCAGGCGGTGGGTAACGCCAGCCTGGCCGACGATCCGGCGAAGCTGGCCCATGCCGGCGTGCAGTTGTTCGAGATGGAAGGCCACGACCTGCCGCTGGTAGCGGGCTGTTCGGCCTGGTTGGTCTGCCGGCTGATCGATGAGTCGCACAACCAGCAGGCTTACGACCTGTTCATCGGCGAGGTGATCGCGGCCTGGGCCGACGAGCGCGTGTTCCGCGACGGTCGCTGGCATTTCGAAACGGCCGACCCGAGCCTGCGCAGCCTGCATCACGTGGCGGGCGGGCACTACTACGCGATTGGCGAGGCGCTGAAGGCCTGAAACGAAAAAGCCCACGGCATGCCGTGGGCTGTACTGGAGAGCGTGCTGCGGTTACCAGAGTGCCAGGGTGTAGTCGATGTTGACGCGGGTCTGCTCGACATCACGGCTGAAGTTGTTCTGGTAGTGGCCGTGGCGCAGACGCAGGCCGAGACCGGCCAGGCTGCCGCTCTGCACCACGTAGGACACCTCCAGATCGCGTTCCCACTCTTCGCCGTTGCCGTCGGCCACCGGCTCGTGGATGTTGCGGCCCTGAATGAAGCGGATCTGCGTCTTCAGGCCCGGCAAGCCGTGCCTGGCGAAGTCATAGTCGTGCTTGAACTGCCACACGCGCTCCTTGGGGTTCAGGTACTCGGTGGCCAGGGCGCCGCCGACCATCACGTAGGGGTCGATGCTGGCCAGGTACGGCATGCCGGTATCGCCGCTCAGGTGCATGTAGCCCAGGCTGAAGGTGTTGGCGCCCAGGGTGTAGGCAGCGTTCAGGTTGAGGTTGCCGTTGTCGACGCGGCCGGCCTTGGCCGCACCGTCCTCACTGCTGTCGAAGTAATAGGCCTCGCTCTTCAGCGCGCCCGGGCCGAGCGGTGTGGTGTGGGTCAGGCCGACGTAGTGCTGCTTGTAGATGTCGTTCAGTTGCGCGTAGTAGTACGAGCCGGTGAGGTTATCGAGCAGCTTGTAGTCGCCACCGCCAAACATGAAGCCGCTGGACTCCGCAGTGCCGTTGAAGCGACCGTTGAGGCCGCTGACGCGCAGCTTGGCGTCTTCGGTGGAGTCGCGGTATTTCTGCCGGTCGAAGTAACCGCCGCGCAAGGTCAGCCCATCGATCTCGCCGGAGGTCACCATGCCACCGCGGAACAGTGGCGGG
Source organism: Pseudomonas berkeleyensis (assembly GCF_014109765.1). Classification (NCBI taxonomy): domain Bacteria; kingdom Pseudomonadati; phylum Pseudomonadota; class Gammaproteobacteria; order Pseudomonadales; family Pseudomonadaceae; genus Pseudomonas; species Pseudomonas berkeleyensis. The sequence goes on along the minus strand of NZ_CP059139.1, from coordinate 5,598,553 downwards.
AACAGGCGCGCGGTCACCGGGAACATGATCGGCAGTAGCGGCGTCATGTGGCCGACTTGCAGTTCGGTGTTGGAGACCTTGAAGCGTGCCGAGATACCGGCCTTGGAATAGTTGTCGTTGACCTCACGGGTGCGCGGGTTGAACGACAGCAGGCCGGTGCCGGTGCGATCCGGGCTGGAATCGAGCTGAAAGCCGGTCATGCCGATGAAGCTCAGGCCGAACTGCACCGGCCCTTCGGTGTAGCCCGAGTCGGCCTTGAGAATGAAGCCCTGGGCCCATTCACGCATTTCGTCCAGGCCTGGACCGCCCTGGAAATCATGGTCGAAGTAGTAGTTGCGAATCTGCAGCGAACCTTTGCTGTCCTTGATGAAGTCGGCCTGGGCGACCTGTGTGGCAACCAGCAGAGGAAGCAGTGCGTATAGCGGTTTCATTGAACGTACCTTTGTTTTTGTTGTGGTTCGGGTAACGCGATGGCAAGGCGTGGTGAGGGTTATTGCGGGGCCTCGAGCAGCTGCCACTGACCGTCCTTGATGGTGATCAGCGCGCGGGCACGCTGGTCGTGGCCGAAGTGGTCGTCAGCCGAGAGGCTGTACACGCCATGGCTGCCGGCGACACCGCTCGATTGCTCGAGGGCGTCACGCAGCTTCTGGCGGAATTCGACGGTGCCGGCTTCGCTGCCTTGCAGCGCACTCGGGATGGCGGCTTCGACCAGTTGCATGGCGTCGTACAGGTAGGCACCGAACGGCGACAGGCTGCCGGCGCCGTACTTGGCCTCGTAGGCTTCGGCGTAGTGCTTGCCGGGGGCTTTGGATGGGTGGCTGTCCGGCAGTTGATCCCAGACCACCACCGGGCCGACGGCGAGAATCGAGCCCTCCAGATCCTTGCCACCGATGCGCAGGAAGGCGCTGTTGGCGGCGCCATGGGTGTGATAGATCGGGCCCTTGTAACCAAGGCGACGCAGTTCGGTGTGTGGCAGAGCGGCCGGTGTGCCGGTGGCGCCGATCAGCACGGCGTCCGGGTTGGCCGCCTTGATCTTCAGGGCCTGGCCGCTGACGCTGGAGTCGGTGCGGTTGAAGCGTTCATTGCGCACCAGCTTGATGCCGGCTTTCGGTAGCAGCTCTTCCAGGGCCTTGTGCCAGTCCTCGCCCCAGACGTCGTTGTAGCCGATGTAGCCGACGGTCTTCACGCCGTTCTCCTGCATGTGTTTGACCAGGGCGTCGGCCATCAGCAGGTTGGTTTGCGCCACGGTGAAGATCCAGTGCCTGGCGTCGCCACTGGGGGCGAAGGGGGCCAGGGCGATCTGCGGTGTGTTGGTCTCGCGGGCGACCTGAGCCACGGCGGCGGAGGTCGGCACGGTGGACGAGCCGATCAGCAGGTCGACCTTGTTCTCGCTGACCAGCTTGCGCGCCGCGCGGGTGGCGGCGGTGCTGTCGGTAGCATCGTCGAGCACGGTGTAGTTGATGCGCTGGCCGGCGATTTCCTGAGGCAGCAGGGCCACGGTGTTCTGCTCGGGAATGCCGAGCGAGGCGCCGGGGCCGGTGGTGGATAGCACCAGGCCGATGTTGATGTCGGCGTGCACGGCAGTGCTCACCGCCGCGCTGAGCAGCAGAGGGATCAGTTTCTTCATGGGTGACGCTCCAGTGGGGTTGTTGTTGTTCTGAAACGTTGCAGGCCGTGGGTGTGGTTAGTGCGCCGCCACGGCCTGACTGGCCGCAGGTGCGGCCTTGGCAGACTTGCGACCGAGGTAGGTCTCGATCACACGCTGGTCTTCGGCCAGCTCGGCGGCCGGGCCTTGCAGTACCTTTTCGCCGACCTCCAGTACGTAGCCGTAGTCGGAAATCTTCAGTGCGGCGCGGGCGTTCTGTTCCACCAGCAGGATGGAAACACCGCTGGCACGCAGGTTCTGGATGATCTCGAAGATTTCGCCGATGACCCGTGGCGCCAGGCCCAGGCTCGGTTCGTCGAGCAGCAGCAGGCGTGGCTTGCCCATCAGCGCGCGGCCGATGGCGAGCATCTGCCGCTCACCGCCGGACAGCGTGCCGGAGGCCTGCTGGCGGCGCTCGCGCAGGCGCGGGAACAGGCCGTAGACCTCCTCCAGGGTCTGCGCATGATCTCGATGGCCCTGGCGGCGTCGGCTGAAGGCGCCGAGCTGGAGGTTGTCCTCGACGCTCATCTCGCTGAACAGCTCGCGACTTTCCGGCACCAGCAGCATGCCCTGGCCGACGCGGTGCGCCACATCGTGGTGGGGCAGCAGTGGCTGGCCGTCGAAGAGGATGTCCCCGGCGGACGGCAGCAAACCGATCAGCGCCGACATCAACGTGGTCTTGCCGGCGCCGTTGGGGCCGATCAGGCTGACGATGCTGCCTTGCGCCACCTCAAGGTCGAGGTTGCGTACCGCTGCCACCTTGCCGTAGCTGATCGACAGGCCTTTGACCTGCAGCAGGCTGCTCATTCCACACCTCCGAGGTAGGCGGCCAGTACCGCCGGGTTGTCCTGGATTTCCATGGGGCTGCCGGTCGCCAGGCGCTGGCCGAATTCCATCACCACGATGTGGTCGGCCAGGCCCATGACGAAGTCCATGTCGTGCTCGACCAGCAGCACGCCAAGACCTTCCTCGCGCAGTTGTTCGAGCAGGCAGGCGAGGGTCTGCTTCTCGTTGTAACGCAGGCCGGCGGCTGGCTCGTCGAGCAGCAGCATCTGCGGGTCGCTGCACAGCGCGCGGGCGATCTCGACGATGCGCTGTTGACCCAGGGCCAGGCTGCCGGCTGGGGTGTGCATGTACTCGGCGAGGCCGACGCGCTCGATCTGTCGGGCGGCTTCGGCGAGCAGGCGGCGCTCCTCTGCACGGTCGAAGCGCAGCAGCGCGCGCAGCACACCGGCGTTGCCACGGCGATGGGCGCCGAGGGCGACATTTTCCAGCACGCTCATGCCGGGCAGCAGGCGCACATGCTGGAAGGTGCGGCTGACGCCAAGTTTGGCGATAGCACGCGGCGACAGGCCGTCGATGCGCTGACCCTTGAAGAACACCTGGCCGGATGTTGGTGGCAGTACGCCGGTAAGCAGGTTGAACAGGGTCGACTTGCCGGCACCGTTGGGGCCGATCAGCGCGACGACCTGACCAGCGTGTACCGCCAGGCTCATGTCGTTGTTGGCCACCAGCCCACCGAAGCGCTTGACCAGGCGGTCGGCGGCCAGCAGCGGCTGGTTGCTGCGCAAGGGTTCCGGCTCACGCCGGGGCAACGGTTCGGCATCGTGCAGATCGAGCACGCGTGGCTTCGGGCTGGGTAGGTATTTCTGCAGCAGCGGCAGCAGGCCGTCCTTGGCGTATTGCAGAACGAGGATGATCAGCGCGCCGAAAACGATCAGCTCCAGGGTGCCGCCACCGCCGCCCAGCAACTGCGGCAGCACATCTTCCAGCACCTGCTTGAACAGCGTCAGCAGCGCGGCGCCGACCAGTGCGCCCCACAGGCTGGCGGCGCCGCCGAGGACGATCATGAACAGGTATTCGATGCCCATGGTCACCGAGAACGGTGTCGGATTGACGATGCGCTGCATGTGCGCGTAGATCCAGCCCGACAGCGCCGCCAGCAGAGCAGCGAGGACGAAGGCCAGCAGCTTGCTGCGCATGGTGTTCACGCCCATCGCCTCGGCCATGCCACTGGCTTCCTTGAGCGAGCGGATGGCGCGGCCCTGGCGGCTGTCGAGGAGGTTGCCGAGCATCCACAGCACAGCCACCAGCAACACGCCGATGATCAGGGTGAAGTCGCTGGCGCTGTCAATCGTCCAGCCACCGAGCTGGATGTAGGGCAGGTCGGCGATCCCGGCGAAGCCGCCGAGCATCGGCAGATTGCCGAACAGGTAGTACAGCGCCAGGCCCCAGGCCAGAGTGCCCAACGGCAGGTAATGGCCGGCCAGACGCAGGGTCAGCAGGCCGAGCAGCAGTGCCACCACCAGGGTGATACCGAGGCCGGCGAGCAGGCCCAGCCAGGGCGACAGACCGAGATTGGCGCTGACTACGGCAGTGGCGTAGGCGCCAATGCCGACGAATGCGGCCTGGCCGAACGAGGTCAGCCCACCGACGCCGGTGAGCACCACCAGGCCCAGCGCCACCAGGCTGTACAGCCCGACATAGTTGAGCAGGGTGACATGGAAGGGTTGCAGCACCTGGGGCGCCAGGACGATGCCGACCAGCAACAGAAGCAACGCAAGCAAACGGCGGTTCATCAGTGTTCCTCCCCACTGTGCGAGTGTTTCAGGGAGAGGATCAGCAGCACCGGAATCACCAGGGTGAAGACGATCACTTCCTTGTAGGCCGAGGCCCAGAACATCGAGAAACTTTCCAGCGTGCCGACCAGGAAGGCGCCGGCAGCGGCCATCGGGTAGCTGGCCAGGCCGCCGATGATGGCGGCGACGAAGCCCTTGAGGCTGATCAGAAAGCCCGAGTCGTAATACAGCGTGGTTAGCGGGCCGATGAGGATGCCCGAGCAGGTGCCGACCAGTGCCGCCAGGGCGAATGCGGCCTGCCCGGCCAGACGCGTGGGAATGCCCACCAGTTGCGCACCGTTGCGGTTGAACGCGGTGGCACGTAGCGCCTTGCCGTACAGCGTGTGGCCGAACAGGAGATAGAGCATGATGATCAGGCTCAGGGCGCAACCGATCACCATCAGGCTCTGCAGGCTGACCTGCATTTCGCCGACGGTCAGCGCGACATCGCTCAATGCTTCGGTGCGGAAGCCCTCGGCGCCGAACATCAGCAGGCTCAAGCCCAGCAGCACGATGTGCAGCGCCACCGAGACGATCAGCAACATCAGCACCGAGGTTTCCGCCAGGCGCTGGTAGACCAGGCGATAGAGCAGCGGGCCGAGTGGGGTGACCACCAGCAGGGTCAGCGCGACTTGCGCCAGGCCTGGCAGGTTCCTCAGGTCGAAGGCGCTCAGCGCGGCCCAGACCAGGGTGCTGGGCAGCAGGTAATTGAGCAGGATGCGTGGCAGGCGCCACAGGTGCTGATGACGGATGGCGATGGCGCAGTCCAGCACGCAACCGGCGACGGCGCAGCCGAGCAACAACCAGAAGGTCGGTGGCAGCATGCCGGCCTGCAGCGAGGCCAGGGTCAGTGCGCCGAACACGACGAAGTCGCCCTGGCCGACGAAGATCACCCGGGTCACGGCGAATACCAGCACCAGGGCCAGGGCGATCAGTGCGTAGATCGCACCGGTGGTCAGACCATCCTGGAGAAGAAAGGCGGCAATGGTCGCATCCATGTCAGCTTCTCTCCAGACAGTTGTGCAGGTTCGCGGCACGAAGCGCAATGCTCGGGCCGTCCGGTCGGAATAGGGGGCGGGACTGGGCTGGGTGCATGTATCGGCCTTGCAGGCCAGATATTGCGCACCCTGGAGGAGCATGCAGGCGCATAGCGGCTATCCGGGTTGTTGTTCTTGTAATTGATTTTCTGCAGACGATGACGATTTCGTCCTTCAGAGATACACATGTGAATGTGTATGTTGAAAGGCTAGCCGGAACCCTTCGAGGCTGTCAACAGCCGCCGAGTGCTCAGGTATTTCCGGGCTTGTTCTGGTGCTGCCTGGGCAGCGCTCTACGAGGTCTACGCCCTACAAGGCTGTAGGGCGTGCGGCCGCCACTGCTGGCCGCTGCAGGTTTCAGGCGCGCTGTGCGGTGGGTACCAGCAGCTCGGCCAGGCGGGTATTGCGGGACAGGCGCTCGCCTGCGGGTTCGTTGTTGTTCAGCAACGACAGGCTGATCTGGTAGGCGTAGATCAGGTAGGCGCGGTCGCTGGCGTCCTGTGCCTCGACGCCGGCCTGCAGCAGCAAGCCCTTGATGTAGCTGAGGCGATAGCGGTCGACCTCGTCGATGGCCTGACGGGCGTGCTCGTCACGGCGTGCCCAGGCGCGAATGGCCAGCTCGATGGCGGCAGCTTCCTTGGCGGTCTGGCCGTGCAGGGGCAGTTCCATCAGGCGCTGGAGTTGCTGCTGTGGTGTGGTCTGGGCGTCGCTGAGGTGGAGAATGACGTCTTCCGTGGCGCGCGTGCGCCAGCCACCGAGGATGCCTTCGAGCAGCTCGTTACGGCTCTTGAAGTGGTAGTAGAAGCTGCCGCGGGTGATGTTCAGTTCCTTGGCCAGCGTGTCGACCCGGACGGCATCGACGCCGCCCTTGACCAGTACCTGCTGGGCGGCATGGATCCAATCTTCCCGGGTCAGATTAGGGCGTACAGACATTGTCGGAGCCTTGTTCTGAGAAGGTGAGGGGCTGACCGTGCATGGCTGTCGGTCGGTAGCGAGGTTGCGATTCTAGCTCATGTTTCCGCCATGGGGCGTGGCATGCGTGCTACGAACCTGGCCATTGTCGTTATCGCTCATCTCACATGCATTGATGCATGTCATCTTCCTGAAAATCTCCAGCGTCCTGGCGACACCTCGATGAGCGGTTTTTGTGCGCGTGAATTGCCATGAAAATACAAGTCTGTAGGTTTGTTTTGACGATCACTCGACGGTTGGCGAACAGCCGTGTAGCCCGCATATTTCCTGATTATACCCTGTATGCAAGCATTTATGCGGGCTACGGAGACTTGCTGCAGTGCATCGAAGAGTGTTGACGGAATTATTTTGCCTCCCTAACATGCACATACACATCTGTATTCTAACAATCACAAGAATCGTGGAGGCAGGATGGACGGTATCGGCAGGAGTCTGGTTGCGGCTGGGCACAAGACCAACTATCACGAGGCTGGGCAGGGTGAGGCGCTGTTTCTGCTGCACGGCTCGGGTCCCGGGGTTTCCGGGTGGAGCAACTGGGCGCGGAGCATGCCGGCCTTCTCCGACAAGTGGCGGGTGATCGTTCCGGACATCGCCGGTTTCGGCTTCACTGAACTCAAGGACGACGTCAAATACGACATCAAGCTGTGGGTCGCCCATCTCGTCGACATCATGGATGCGCTCGACATCGACAAGGCCTCCTTCGTCGGCAATTCCTTCGGTGGCGCTTTGGCCATCGGCCTGGCGGTGTTCGCCCCTGAGCGGGTCAAGCGCCTGGTGCTGCTCGGCACTCCGGCCGGTGAGTTCGTGCAGACCGCCGGCCTGCGCGGCGCCTGGGAATACGAACCGTCGCTGGACAACATGCGCGAGCTGATGGCTCTGTTCCCCTACGACCAGGCGCTGATTACCCCCGAGCTGGTGCAGAGCCGCTACGAGGCCTCGGCCCGGCCGGGCGCGCAGGCGGCGCTGCGCAAGCTGATCCCACAGCCGAACCCGGATGGCGAAACCATCGTCAAGGGGTTCCCGGCTGCCGCGTTGGCCAAGATCACCGCGCCAACCCTGGTGGTGCATGGTCGCGAAGACCGTGTGGTGCCGCCGCAATGCGGGCTGCTGATCGCCAACAGCGTGCCGGACGCCGACCTGCATCTGTTCGGTCGTTGCGGCCACTGGGTGCAGGCCGAGCAGCCGCGTCGTTTCGTTGCGCTGGTGCGCGACTTCCTCTCGGAGTGATGGGTCATGAGCCGCAATACGCTGGAACGCGTGCTCTGGCAGTTGTCCGTCGAGCGCGCCGCCAAGGACAGGTTTCGTGAAGACCCGCGCCAGTTCCTTGCCCGCTTCGCCCTGAGCGAGGACGAGGTGGAAATGGTCGCCGGTTTCGACGTTGCCGCTCTGCAGCGCATCGGGGTCAACCCGATGCTGACCATGGGGTTCTGGCAGGAGTTGTCGCCCACTCGCAGCATGAAGCAATACAAGGCTTTGCTCGGGGCGACCGATGAACACAGCGCGGGTTTCTCCGCGGCATTGAAGGGGTAGGGCCATGGGCAAGATCGTTGGTGGTTTCTGGGTGCCACACGACCCGGTGATGTTCGTCGCCCCCGAAGCACCGCCGCAGGCGCAGCGCGACATCGTCTGGGATGCCTATCGTCAGTGCGGTGAGCGCCTGGCTGAGCTGGATGCCACCTCGGTGATCATCGTCGGCTGCGACCACTACATCCTGTTCGGCACCCATTGCCTGCCGCGCTACCTGATCGGTACCGGCGACGTCGACGGGCCGATCGATCGCCTGCCGGGCCTGCCGCGGCGGGTAGTGAAGAATCAGGAGCAACTGGCCAATCACATCGTCGAGCAGGGTGAACAGCAGGACGTCGACTGGACGGTGGCGCGCAGCTTCACCATGGATCACTCCTTCGCCATCCCGCATCAGTTGATCGTCCAGGTCGCCGAACAGCGCCTGGGCCGCGAGCTGCCGAGCATTCCGGTGTACCTGGCCTGCGGTGTCGACCCTTACATCAGTTTCCGTCGCGCCGCCGACCTCGGTCGGCAGATCCGCGCCGCCGTCGAGAGCTTCGCCGAAGACGAGCGCGTGGTGGTGATCGGCAGTGGCGGCATCAGCCATCGCGTCGGCACCCACGACATGGGCCGGGTCAGCGAGGACTTCGACCGCGAAGTGCTGGCGCTGGGCATCGAGGGTGATCTGGAAGCGCTGTGCGCCTACCGCGACGAGGACATTCTCGAGCGTGGCGGCAATGGCGCCATGGAAATCCGCAACTTCGCCCTGGCCATGGCGGCCGTGCCCAATGCCCGTGGCGAAGTGATCGCCTACGAGCCGGTGCCAGCTTGGGTGACCGGCCTCGGCTTCCTGCAACTGCATGCCCAGGAGATAGCCCGATGAGCCAGGTATTCCTTTGCAATCGTGACGAGCTCGAACCGGGCACCTTGAAGAAGGTCGCCGGTGGCGATGCCGGCGACATCTGCGTGTACAACCTCGACGGCAAGTTCTACGCCACCGCCGACATGTGCACCCATGCCACCGCCTCGCTGGCCGAAGGCGATATGGAAGGTGACCTGATCACCTGCCCGGTGCACTGGGGGCAGTTCCATATTCCCAGCGGCCAGGCGGTGACCTTCCCCTGCGAGCGGGCGGTACGCACCTACCGGATCATCACCACCGACAAGGAGGTATTCGCCGATACCTCGGCCGAGTCGGAAGAGGCCGAGCTGGCCGCCGCCAGCCCCATTTGAGTTCCCCCTAAAACAAGAACAATCGTGTGAGCGCCATGAACGAGATCATCAAACTCCGGCCGATCGAAACCAGCGAGCCGCTGAAGAACCTCGACCGTATCTGCGACATGGAGTCGGGCCGGATGTCCGGCAAGATCTTCTGGGACAAGGACATCTACGAGCAGGAGCTGGAGAAAGTCTTCGCCCGCTGCTGGCTGTTCGTCGCCCATGAGTCGCAACTGCCCAAGGCCGGTGACTACCTGACCACCACCATGGGCGAGGACGAGGTGCTGGTGGTGCGGCAGAAGGATGCCTCGATCCGCGTCATGCTCAATGCCTGCCCGCACCGTGGCAACAAGGTGTGCTTCGCCGAGGCGGGTAACGCGCGCGGTTTCATCTGTAACTACCACGGTTGGTCGTTCGGCGCCGATGGCGGCCGGTTGATGGGCATGCACGAATCCAAGTGCTACGAGGAAAGCGGTTTCGACAAGTCCCAGCATGGCCTGCGTCAGGCACGTGTGGCCAGTTACAAGGGCCTGGTGTTCGCCACCTTTGCCGAGGATGCGCCGACACTGGAGGAATACCTGGGGCCGATGACCTGGTACCTGGACGTGATGCTCGACATGGACGAGGGCGGCAGCGAGTTCTTCGGCGGCTGCATTCGTTCGACCATCGAGTGCAACTGGAAGATCGCCGCCGAGAACTTCGTCGGTGACATCCTCCACGGCGGCTGGACGCACGATTCGGCAGCCAAGGCCATGCTCGGCGGGCCGGTGACCAATGTCGGCGAGCTGCCGGAATCCTATTCGGTGAACTGGAACGGCCACGGCTACGAGTTCGCCACCGATGTGGTGGGCAACGCCGCGACCCTCGGCGAGCGCGAGATCAACAAGTACCTGCATACCCTGCGGCCGAAGGTGGCCGAGCGTTTGGGCGAGTTCCGCTCCAAGCTGATCGGGGCGATTTCCTCGTTCACCGTGTTCCCCAACTTCTCCTTCCTGCCGGGGCAGAACACCGTGCGCGTCTGGCAGCCACGCGGGCCGGACAAGATTGACCTGTACACCTGGGTGATCGTCAACAAGAACGCCCCGCAGGAGATCAAGGACAAGTGGCGTCGCGGCGCGATGATGACCTTCTCGCCCACCGGCGTATTCGAGATGGACGACGGCGAGAACTGGGAATACTGCACCAAGACCAGCCGCGGCATGGTCACGCGCTACCAGGACCTGTACGTCGGCCTGGGCATGCACACGCGCATCGACGACAGCGAGCTGCCCGGCAACGTGTTCCGTGGCCAGCTCAACGAATGCAACGCCCGCGCCTTCTATCAGCGCTGGAAGGATCTGCTGCAGTCGCCGACCTGGGCGGATGTGCCGGATCGCAACGGCAAGATGCGCTGAGGTGAATGCCATGACCGATATCGATCGTGAACTGCCGGTGCCGTTCGAACAGGCCCGCGAAGTCGAGGCGTTCCTCCTGCGTGAAGCACGCCTGCTCGATGACGAGCGCTGGGATGACTGGCTGGCGGGCCTTTCCGAGGCCATCCACTACTGGATGCCGGGCATCGAGAACCGTCGCCGCGAGGATCGCTCCGGGCCATACCGCCTTGAGCACATGGCCTATTTCGACGACGGCCTGCGCGAGTTGCAGCGGCGTGTGGCGCGTTTCAAGCAGCCGTCGGCCTGGGCCGAGAATCCGCCGACGCGCAACGTGCATCTGGTTACCAATATCGAGGTCTTCGCTGGCGCCGAGGCGGACGAATATATCGTCCACTCCTGCTTCATCAACGTGCGCAGCCGTGGCCTGGACGAACAGCACCAGATCAGCGGGCGGCGCGAGGACGTCATCCGCCGTGAGGCGGACGGGCTGAAGCTGCTCAAGCGCAAGATCCTCATCCCCAATGCGATGTTGCTGTGCAAGAACATCAACACCTTTCTCTGAAGGAGCGCGTCATGGGTTGGCTAGAAGGGCAGGTGGCCCTGATCACCGGCGGTACCGGTGGCATCGGCAGCGCCATCGTGCGCCGCTACGTGCAGGAAGGGGCGCGCGTCGGGGTGATGGCGCGCAACCGTGAGCAGCTCGATGCGCTGCAGACTGAGCTGGGCGATGCCGTCGTGGTGATCCAGGGGGACGTCTCCAGCCTGGCCGATAACCAGCGCGCCGTGGCGCAGACGCTGGAGGCTTTCGGCAAGCTGGATACCTTCGTCGGCAACGCGGCGGTATTCGACTATTTCACCCGTCTCGACCGCATCGCCCCGGAGGAGCTGGAGCAGGCCTTCCAGCGCCTGTTCGCGATCAACGTGCAGGGCTATCTGCTCGGCGCGCGCTGCGCCACCGACGCTTTGCGTGAGACGCGCGGCAGCATGATCTTCACCCTGTCCAACAGCGCCTTCTACGCCGGTGGCGGCGGCATTCTCTACGTCACCGCCAAGCACGCACTGGTCGGCATGATCCGCCAGTTGGCCTACGAGCTGGCGCCGGATATTCGCGTCAACGGCGTCGCGCCGGGCGCCACCAATACGCCGATGAAGAGCCTCGAAGGGCTGAACAAGCGCAGTCAGCCACTCAATGCCATTCCCGGTTTCGAGGAGGCCGCCGCGCGTGCGGTGCCGCTGCAGCGCATCGCCGAGCCGGAGGATCACACCGGCCATTACGTGCTGCTGGCTTCGCGCAAGGATTCGTCGTTGACCACCGCGCACATCATTCACAGTGATGGTGGCTGGGAAATCCGCAGCGCAGGTGGCCGCTAGACAGGGAAAGGCCTTATGTAGGAGCGGCTTCAGCCGCGAAAAGGCTTCGCGGATAAATCCGCTCCTACAGATGTGGAAAACCTAACAACGCGTTACCGATAACAACAAACATAAAAGAGTCATTGCCGATGAGTGCGCATACTCCTTCCCAGCACAAGGTGCTGGAGCTGTTCGCTGCGTTGCCCGTACCTGTGCTGGCGGCGCCGATGTTCCTGGTCTCCGGCCCGCAACTGCTGAGCGCCTGCTGCCACGCCGGCATCATCGGCAGCATGCCGGCGCCCAACGCCCGTACGGTGGAAATCCTCGAGCAGTGGCTGGAGCAGATCAGCGCCGAGCGTGAGCAGGCCCAGGCGGCTGGTACAACGCTGGCGCCGTGGATGCTGAACATGATCGTGCACAGCACCTATGACCGCTTCGCCGCCGAGCTGGAACTGGTGAAACGCTTCCAGCCACCGATCGTTTCCACCGCCCTGGGCAGCCCCAAGCGGGTGCTTGAAGACGTGCACGCCTATGGCGGTGTGGTGATGGCCGACGTGATCACCCCGGCCATGGCGCGCAAGGCTGCCGATGCCGGTGTCGATGCGCTGATCCTGGTGTGCAACGGCGCTGGCGGGCATACCGGCACCAATAACCCGTTCGCCTTCGTCGATGAAGTTCGACGCTTCTGGGACGGTCCACTGGGTGTTGCCGGGGCCATTTCCAATGGTCGCGACGTGCATGCCGCCCAGGTGCTCGGTTACGACTTCGCGGTGGTCGGCACGCGTCTGGTTGTCACCCGCGAAAGCCTGGTCGAGGACGACTACCGACAGATGCTGGTCGATTGCAGCATGGACGACGTGGTCGTGACCAAGGCGGTCAGCGGTGTGCTGGCCAACTGGATGCGTCCGTCGCTCGAGAAGGCCGGCATCGACCCCTCTGGCGAGAGCAAGGCCGGTGTCGATTTCTCCGGCAACATCGCCAGCGCCAACAAGGCCTGGAAGCACGTCTGGTCTGCTGGCCAGGGCGTGGGCCAGATCACCCACCCGTGCAGTGTCGGCGAACTCGTCAGCGAGCTGGTCGATGGTTATCGCGCCAGCCTCGACCGCCCGCTGGGCCACAACCGTCGTTGAACAGGAGTGCACCGATCATGAGCCAACCCCATCTGCAATCCGCCGCCGCCGCACTGGCCCAGGCGCGCCAGAACCGACAACCCTGCGGGCGTGTGTCCGAGCGTTTCGACATCGTCAGCCTGCAGGACGCCTATGCCGTGCAGGCCATCAACACCCGCGCGGCGCTGGATGCCGGGCGCCGCCTCAGCGGCTGCAAGATCGGCCTCACCTCGCTGGCCGTGCAGCAGCAATTGGGCGTCGACCAGCCGGACTTCGGCATGCTGTTCGCCGACATGGAATACCGCCACGGTCAGGATGTGCCGACCGCACGGCTGATCCAGCCGAAGGCCGAGGGCGAGATCGCCTTCGTCCTTGGTCGTGACCTGCCGCATGCCGACACCACCCTGGGCGAGCTGATCAGCGCGGTCGACTACCTGCTGCCGGCGCTGGAGATCGTCGACTCGGCCATCGAGGACTGGAAGATCACCCTGGTCGACACCGTCGCCGACAACGCCTCCTCGGGCCTCTACGTGCTCGGCGATCAGCCGGTGAAGCTGGACGGCCTCGATCTGACCCTCGAAGGCATGCTGCTGGAGAAGAACGGCGTGCAGGCCTCGGTCGGTCTCGGTGCGGCCTGCCTGGGCAACCCGCTGAATGCCTGCCTGTGGCTGGCGCGCACCATGGCCGAACTGGGCCAGCCGTTGCGCGCCGGCGATGTGCTGCTGTCCGGCGCGCTGGGGCCGATGACGCCGGTGGTGGCCGGCGACAGCCTGCGCCTGCGTTTGACTCGACTGGGCGAGGTGAGCTGCCGGTTTATCTGACCCGAGCGTGCGTGCAGGGCCGTCAGGCCCAAACCAATAAGTGCTTTGAGCCCCTTCACGGGCTAGCGAGCTAGAGCCATGCAAGGCGAAAGCAAGCGAGGAAGCGGAGTTTACGAGTTGTAAATGAGCATTCCGAGCTTGGTTTCAACGAAGCAGGGCCGACGCGCAGCAGATCGTGAAGGGGGTCATACAAGAACAACCGTATGAGCGGCGCCCGCGCCGACTCACGAGGCACCTGGATATGACCGATTTCCCGAACCTTGCGGCGCGGCTGGCCCCTGCCGAGGTGATTTTCGAACCCCGTGACAATGGCGAATTCGTCCTGCGTTCGCCGCAACCCCTGCAACCCTACGCGCGCTGCATCGGCGAATGGCTGGAGCGCTGGGCGCGCGAGCGCCCGGATCAGGTCTATCTGGCCGAGCGGCACAATGGCGGCTGGCACCGCATGACCTACCGCGAGGTGCGCCAGCGTGTCGGCAGCCTGGCCCAGGGCCTGCTCGACCTGGACATTCCCGCCGGTCGTCCGCTGCTCAACCTGTCCGATATCGACGTCGACCAGGCGCTGCTGAGCCTGGCCGCGATGCACGTCGGCATTCCCGTGGCGACCACCTCGGTGGCCTATTCACGCAGCACGGGGGACGGCTGCAGCAAGCTCAAGGCGATCATCGAGGTACTCGACCCGGCCGTGATCTTCGTCAGCGACGGCGATACCTATTACCGTGCGCTGCAACTGGTCAAACCCGACTGCCTGGTGGTGGCCGCGCGCAACGCCCAGGAATACCCCGGCGCCTGGTCGCTGGCGCAGCTGTACAAGACCGAGACGCCTGCGGTGATGGAGGCCTTCGCCCGAATCACCGGCGACACCCCGGCGCGCTACCTGATGACCTCGGGCTCGACCGGCACGCCCAAGGCGGTGATCAACAGCCACGGCATGCTCTGCGCCAACCAGCAGGCCATCGCCCAGTGCTGGCCGTTCCTCGAACAGGTGCCGGTGGTGGTGCTCGACTGGTTGCCGTGGAGCCACGTGTTCGGCGCCAACCACAACTTCAATCTGGTGCTGCGCAACGGCGGCAGCCTGTATATCGACGATGGCCGTCCGGTGCCGGGGCTGATCGAGCGCAGCATCGAGAACATCAAGCTGGTCAAGCCGACCCTGTACTTCAACGTGCCGCGTGGTTACGACGCGTTGCTGCCCTATCTGGAGCGTGACGAGGCGTTGGCCCAGGCCCTGTTCGGCCGTCTGGAGCTGCTGTTCTATGCGGCGGCTTCGCTTCCGGGCAGCACCTGGGATCGGTTGGTCGCCTGTGGCCGCACGGTACGCAGCGAGCCGCTGTTTTTCGCCAGCGAATGGGGCGCGACCGAGACCTCGCCGGTGCTGACCAGCGTGCATTACCTGATCGATCGCCCCGGCACCATCGGTTTGCCGGTGCCGGGCACGGAGATCAAGTTCGTGCCTTCCGGCGACAAGCACGAGATGCGCGTGCGCGGCCCGTCGGTGTTTCGCGAATACCTGGGCGCGCCGGAGAAAACTGCCGAGGCCTTCGATGCCGAAGGCTTCTACTGCATCGGCGATGCCGGGCGCCTGGTCGATCCCGAACGGCCCGAGCTGGGTATCCAGTTCGATGGCCGGGTCACCGAGGACTTCAAGCTCAGCAGCGGTACCTGGGTGTCGGTCGGCACCCTGCGGCCCAAGCTGGTCAGCGCCCTGGCGCCCTATGCCACGGACTGCGTGATCTGCGGCCATGACCAGGAAATGATCGGCGCGCTGATCTACCCCGGCCCGGCCCTGCGTGAGCTGGCCGGCGCCGCTGGCGCAAGCATGAGCGCCGATGAACTGGCGTTGCTGCCGGAAGTGCGCCTGGCCCTGTGCGCCGGCCTGCAGGCATTGGCCAAGGAGTGTCCGGCTTCATCGCAGCATGCCTTCCGCGCGCTGATCCTCGATACGCCACCGAGCCTGGAAGCCGGCGAGATCACCGACAAGGGCTACATCAACCAGCGCACGGCCCTGAGCCTGCGTGCCGAGCAGGTCAAGCGGCTGTACGCCGACTCTCTCGACCCTGCCGTGATTCTGTTGGCTGAAGCCTATGGAGAACCCGCATGAGCAAGAAACTGAAAGTCGCCATCGTCGGCTCGGGCAATATCGGCACCGACCTGATGATCAAGGTGATGCGCAACGCCAAGCACCTGGAAATGGGCGCGATGGTCGGCATCGATCCGGCCTCCGATGGCCTGGCCCGTGCAGCGCGCCTGGGCGTGGCGACCACCCATGAAGGGGTCGAGGGTCTGACCCGCCTGTCGGTGTTCGCCGATATCGACTTCGTCTTCGATGCCACCAGCGCCGGCGCCCACGTGAAGAACGACGCCTTCCTGCGCGGCATCAAGCCGGGTATCCGCCTGATCGACCTGACGCCGGCAGCCATCGGCCCGTACTGCGTGCCGGTGGTGAATCTTGAGCAGAACCTGAGCCAGCTCAACGTCAACATGGTCACCTGCGGCGGCCAGGCGACCATCCCGATGGTGGCGGCTGTATCGCGCGTGGCCAAGGTGCACTACGCCGAGATCATCGCCTCGATCGCCAGCAAGTCCGCCGGCCCCGGTACCCGCGCCAATATCGACGAATTCACCGAGACCACCTCCAAGGCCATCGAAGTGATCGGCGGTGCGGCCAAGGGCAAGGCAATCATCATCATGAACCCGGCCGAGCCGCCGCTGATGATGCGCGACACCGTGTTCGTGCTCAGCGAAGCCGCCGACCAGGCGCAGATCGCCGCCAGCGTCGAGGAAATGGCCGCCGCCGTGCAGGCCTATGTGCCGGGCTATCGCCTCAAGCAGCAGGTGCAGTTCGACGTGATCCCCGAATCCGCGCCTTTGAACATTCCCGGCCACGGTCGCTTCAGCGGCCTGAAGACCTCGATCTTCCTCGAAGTGGAAGGCGCCGCCCATTACCTGCCGGCCTACGCCGGCAACCTCGACATCATGACCTCCGCCGCGCTGGCCACCGCCGAGCGCATGGCGCAGTCGATGGGAGCCTCGGCATGAGCAAGAAACTCTTTATCTCCGACGTGACCCTGCGCGACGGCAGCCACGCGATCCGCCACCAGTACTCGATCCAGAACGTGCAGGACATCGCCCGTGCGCTGGATCAGGCCAGGGTCGACTCCATCGAAGTCACTCACGGTGACGGTCTGCAGGGTTCCAGTTTCAACTATGGCTTCGGTGCCCACAGCGATCTGGAGTGGATCGAAGCGGCGGCCGACGTCATCGAGCACGCGCGCATCGCCGTGCTGTTGCTGCCGGGCATCGGCACCGTGCACGACCTCAAGGCCGCCTACGATGCCGGTGCGCGTACCGTGCGCGTGGCCACCCACTGCACCGAGGCGGATGTGTCGAAACAGCACATCGAATATGCGCGCAGTCTGGGCATGGACACCGTGGGCTTTCTGATGATGAGCCATATGATCCCGGCGGAAAAACTCGCCGAGCAGGGCAAGCTGATGGAGAGCTACGGCGCGCAGTGCATCTACATGGCCGACTCCGGCGGCGCCATGAACATGAACGACATCCGCGAGCGCATGCGCGCGTTCAAGGCCACGCTGAACCCCGAGACCCAGACCGGTATGCATGCCCACCACAACCTCAGCCTGGGCGTGGCCAACTCCATCGTCGCGGTGGAAGAGGGCTGTGATCGCGTCGACGCCAGCCTGGCCGGGATGGGCGCCGGTGCCGGTAACGCGCCGCTGGAGGTGTTCATCGCCGCCGCCGAACGCCTGGGCTGGAACCACGGCACCGACCTCTACAAGCTGATGGACGCCGCCGACGATCTGGTGCGCCCGCTGCAGGATCGTCCGGTGCGGGTCGACCGGGAAACCCTCGGCCTGGGGTATGCCGGTGTGTATTCCAGCTTCCTCCGTCATGCTGAAGTGGCGGCGCAGAAGTACGGGCTGAAGACCCTGGATATCCTCGTCGAGCTGGGCAAGCGGCGTATGGTCGGCGGCCAGGAGGACATGATCGTCGACGTGGCGCTGGATCTGCTCGCCGCCCGCCGGCAAGCCTGAGGAGACGGTCATGTCGATATGGTTCGGGGGCGAGTTCCCCCTTGAATACTGCAACCGGCGTAACGCCCGCACCCTCAACGGCAACCTCGGCATCGAGCTGTTGGAAGCCGGCGCGGACTACCTCAAGGGCCGCATGCCGGTGGACGAGCGCACCGCCAATCCGGCCGGCGTGCTGCATGGCGGCGCCTCCATCGCCTTTGCCGAAACCCTGGCCTCCTGGGCCGGCGCCTTCGTGCTGGACAGTGCCACGCATCACTGCGTGGGGCTGGATATCAATGGCAACCACGTGCGCCCGGCCATGGGCGGTAGCGTCGTGTATGGCACGGCCAAGCCCGCCTCGCTGGGGCGCAAGGTGCAGGTCTGGGAAGTGCGCATCGAGAACGAGCAGGGCGGTCTGGTCTGCCTGTCGCGCGTGACCATGGCGGTGCTGGAAGGCGCCAACCGGTATTGAGGGCAGGCTCATGAGTTATGCAGTGAAGATTCAACCCTCCGGCCAGCGCTTCGAGCTGGCGGAAAACCTGAGCATCCTCGATGGTGCCCTGGCCGATGGCCTGATGCTCAAGCACAGTTGCCGCGAGGGCACCTGCGGCAGTTGCAAGGGCCGGCTGGTATCCGGGGAAGTCGATCATGGCGACAGCCCGCTGGACGTGCTCAGCGCGGCGGAGCGTGAGCAGGGGCTGGCACTGTTCTGCTGCGCGCGGGCCAAGTCCGATC
This sequence comes from Pseudomonas berkeleyensis, assembly GCF_014109765.1. Classification (NCBI taxonomy): domain Bacteria; kingdom Pseudomonadati; phylum Pseudomonadota; class Gammaproteobacteria; order Pseudomonadales; family Pseudomonadaceae; genus Pseudomonas; species Pseudomonas berkeleyensis. The sequence goes on along the minus strand of NZ_CP059139.1, from coordinate 5,580,135 downwards.
TGGTCATCGACGCTCCGGAAGTCACCGAGCTGCGTGGCATCAGCATCCAGCAGACGGCTGGACGGGTGATGGCGCTGGAGAAGGTCAGCCACGATGTGATGGTGTTGCGCGTGGCCTTGCCACCGGGCAGTACCTTCCGTTACCTGCCAGGGCAGTACGTGCAGTTCCTGCTCAAGGACGGCTCGCGGCGCAGCTACTCGATGGCCACGGCCGCGCTGCGTGACAACCAGCTGGAGTTGCATATCCGCCATATGCCGGGCGGGGTGTTCAGTGGCTTCGTCTTCAACGGTCTGCAACCCAAGGCGATGCTGCGCATGGAAGGGCCGTTCGGCTCCTTCTTCCTGCGCGACACCGCTGCGCCGATGATCTTCCTCGCCAGCGGCACCGGCTTCGCGCCGATCCAAGCGCTGCTCGAGCAACTGCGCGAGCAGGGCAATACGCGACCGGTCTACCTCTACTGGGGCGGTCGTCGGCGCGAGGATCTGTATCGTCACGAACAACTGCTGCAATGGGCCGCCGAACTGCCCTGGCTCAGCTACACGCCGGTGTTGTCCGATGCCAGCGAGACATGCGACTGGCAGGGTGCGACCGGCTTCGTCCATCAGCAGGTGCTCAAGGATTTCCGCTCGCTGCGCGAGTTCGAGGTGTATGCCTGCGGCGCGCCCATCGTGGTCGATTCGGCGCGGCGCGATTACGTCGAGCAGCTCGGCCTACCGGTGGACAACTTCTTCGCCGACGCCTTCGTCTAGCTGGCCGCCAGGTTCCTGAACGAGACCCGCTCGGCGAGCAGATAACGCTCGCCGTGTTGGGCGGCTGTACGCCTTGCGTGGTGCGTCATCTGGCAGAACAACAATAAATCGAGGCCAACTCCGATCATGCTCAGCTTGAGAAATCTGCGTATCCGTACCCGCATCCTGCTGCTGACCGGCAGCGTGGTGCTGTTCATCCTCTGCCTGAGCCTGTGGTTGGGCTCGGTGCTGCAGCGCAACCTGCTGCAGGAAAAGATGTCCGGCGTCGGTACCGCGCTGGATACCGCGAGCAACCTGCTGGCGCACTATGAGCGGCAGGTGCGCGATGGTCATCTGAGCCGCGAAGAGGCGCAGCGCCAGGCAGCCGATGTGGTTAGTACCATTCGCTATCTGGGCGACAACTACCTGCTGATCCTCAACCTGGACTACCGGATGGTCATGCACCCAACCGCACCTGCGCTGGTCGGTAAGCAGGTCGAGGGTTTCAAGGATGTCAACGGCAAGCTGTTCGCTCAGGACATGATCGAGGGCGCACGCAGCAAGGGCAGTGCGATCGTCGACTACTGGTTCCCGCGTGCCGGCTCCAGCGCGCCGGAATTCAAGGTGTCCGAAGTGCGTCTATTCCAACCCTGGGGCTGGGTGCTGGCCAGCGGTATCCACCCGCAGGACGTCAGCCAGGTGGTCAACCGTGTGCTGCTGGCGCCGGGCGTGGTCGCGTTGCTGGCGCTGATCGTCATGGCGCTGTTCGCCTGGCTGCTGATCCACAGCATCATCCGCCCGCTCAACGACACGGTCTCGGCACTGTCACGGGCGACCCAGGGGCAGACCGACCTGACCTTGCGTCTACCCACTGATGGCAACGACGAACTGACCCAGGTGGCGCACAGCTTCAACCGCCTGGTCGACGCTGCCCACCAGGTGACCAGCAGCATGGCACTGGCCAGCCAGTCGATCTCACGTGCCGGTGATGACCTCGGCGAGGTAACCGAGGCCGCAGAAAGCAGCATGGCTGCGCAGCAGCAGGAAACCGACAGCGTGGTGGCGGCGATGACCCAGATGGTCGCCACCGTGCAGGAGGTCGCGCACAACGCCAGCGTCGCCGCCAGTGCCACTCAGGATGCCGAACGCCAGGCCGGTGCGGGCAGCGGCGCGGTACGCGATACCGTCGGTTCGATTCGCGAGCTGGTCGATGAGCTGGAGTCGAGTCGCCAGGCGGTGGATCAACTGGCCATCGACTCCGGCAGCGTGGGACGGGTGCTGGACGTGATCACCGCCATCGCCGAGCAGACCAACCTGCTGGCACTCAATGCCGCTATCGAGGCGGCGCGTGCCGGCGAACATGGCCGTGGCTTCGCCGTGGTCGCCGATGAGGTGCGCACCCTGGCCATGCGAACCCAGCAATCGACTCTGGAGATCCAGCAGATCGTCGAGCGCCTGCAGTCCGGCGCGGCGCGGGCAGCAGGGCGCCTCGGGGCCACCGTCGAGGCCGCGCAGCAGCCGGTACGGGCATCCGGCCGCGCTGGTGAGGTGCTGGAACTGCTCAGTGCCTCGGCGGGTACCGTCAGCCAGATGACCTTCCAGATCGCCAGCGCGGCTGAGCAGCAGGCCGCTACTGCCGACGAGATCAATCGCAGCATCACCCGCATCCACAGCGCTTCGTCCAACAACGGCCAGGCGATCCAGCGCACGCGGCAATCCTGCGAACAACTGCGAGCCCTGGCGCGGCAGCTCGAAGAACAGGTGGGGCTGGTGATCATCTGAACCTAGCGCGCCCGCCGCAGTGCTACGCCGAGCATCACGGCCAGCAGAGACTCGACCACGGCGAGGTGATCGCGGCCTGGGCCGACGAGCGCGTATTCCGCGACGGTCGCTGGCATTTCGAGACGGCCGACCTGAGCCTGCGCAGCCTGCATCACGTGGCGGGCGGGCACTACTACGCGATTGGCGAGGCGCTGAAGAGTTCTCAGTGAGGCGTCGATCAGAGCAGCGGCAGGCTGCGCCGGGTGTGCTCTGCGAAGGCTTCGCTCAACGGTGTGCTGCGGCCCAGTTTCAGGCTGATCCCGACGCTCGGCAGCGCCGGTAGCGTTGCCGTGGTGTCGAGAATGCACAGGTCAGCCGGTACGGCGGTACGTGTGAGTACGGCGATGGCCTGGCCTGAGCGCACCAGTGCGGTCAGGCCGGCCAGGCTGTCGCTGGCATAGGCGATGCGATAACCCCGGCCGGCACGGTCGAGGCTGGCGCGGGCGGCCAGGTGATCCAGGGTATCGGGGCTCGACAGCGCCAATGGCAGCGGGTCGAAATCTGCGGTTTCGGTGCCGGGACAGCCGACCCATACCAGCGGCTCGCGGCGAATGATGGTCTCGTCCGGTGCACCGTCCGGCAGGGAGATCAGGGCCAGATCCAGTGCATGTTTGTCCCATTGCTGCAGCAGTCGTGGTGTGGGCGCGCAGATTACCTCGACCAGCACGCTGGGGTGCTGGCTGGCGAACTGGCGCAGCAGGTAGGGCAGGAATACGGCGGCATAGTCGTCCGGACAGCCGAAGCGGATGGTGCCGGACAGCCCCTTGGCGGACAGATCGGCCATGGCCTCGTCGTGCAGGCGCAGAATGCGCTGGGCATGTGTCAGCAGACGCTCGCCATGAGCGGTGAGCAGCACGCCGCGGCCGGTGCGCTGGAACAGCGGTTGTTCGACGATTTCTTCCAGACGCTTGAGTTGCTGGCTCAGCGCTGACTGGGTACGCCCGACGCGGCTGGCCGCGCGGCTGAGGGAGCGTGCCTCGGAGATAGCGACGAAGGAACGCAGCAGATCGATGTCGAGGGACAGGCTCAAGTTATTCGTCTCGCTTCTATCTTGTATAAGAACTATTCGTTTCCATGAAATCAGGCCGGATGCCTAGACTGCAAGCACTGCCTTCATGTCCTTTTAGGAGAGTGCCCATGTCCCGCAACGATGATCCGGCCTTCTGGCGCAACGCACGCAATCACCTGATCCGCTACGGCGGCACCTTCGAGCCGATGATCATCGAGCGTGCTCAGGGTTGCTTCGTCTATGACGCTGATGATCGCGCCATCCTCGATTTCACCTCCGGACAGATGAGCGCCGTGCTCGGCCACAGCCACCCTGAAGTAGCGGCGGTTATCGCTGAATACGCCGGTCGGCTAGATCATCTGTTCAGCGGCATGCTGTCGCGTCCGGTGGTCGATCTGGCCAGCAAACTGGCGGAGGTCACCCCGGCCGGGCTGGATCGTGCGCTGCTGTTGAGCACCGGGGCGGAATCCAACGAGGCGGCGATCCGCATGGCCAAGCTGGTCACCGGCAAGTACGAGATCGTCGGCTTTGCCCAGTCCTGGCACGGCATGACCGGTGGCGCCGCGTCCGCCACTTACAGCGCCGGACGACGCGGCGTCGGGCCCGCAGCGGTGGGCTCCTTTGCTATCCCTGCGCCATTCCCCTACCGCCCGCGCTTCGAGCGTCATGGCGAGTATGACTACCTGGCCGAGCTGGATTACAACTTCGACTTGATCGACCGCCAGTCCAGCGGCAACCTGGCGGCCTTCATCGCCGAGCCGATTCTCAGTTCCGGCGGCATCATCGAACTACCGCCGGGCTATATGGCGGCGCTCAAGCGCAAGTGTGAGGAGCGCGGCATGCTGCTGATCCTCGACGAGGCACAGACCGGCGTCGGCCGCACCGGGCTGATGTTTGCCTGCGAGCGTGAAGGCGTTACGCCGGACATCCTCACCCTGTCCAAGACGCTGGGCGCTGGCCTGCCGTTGGCGGCAGTGCTGACCTCGGCGGCGATCGAGGAGCGTGCCCATGAGCTGGGCTACCTGTTCTACACCACCCACGTCTCCGATCCGCTGCCCGCTGCGGTGGGCCTGAAAGTGCTCGAGGTGGTCGAGCGTGACGGCCTGGTGGCGCGAGCCAACCTGATGGGTGAGCGTCTGCGCAACGGCCTGCTGCGTCTGCAGGAGCGCTTCGAATGTATCGGTGACGTACGTGGCCGTGGCCTGCTGCTGGGAATGGAAGTGGTCAAGGATCGGGTGACCAAGGAGCCGGCCGATGGCCTCGGTGCGAAGATTACCCGCGAATGCATGAACCTGGGCCTGAGCATGAACATCGTGCAGTTGCCGGGTATGGGTGGAGTGTTCCGCATCGCCCCGCCGCTAACGGTCAGTGAGGCGGAAATTGACCTCGGGCTCGGCTTGCTGGAGCAGGCAATCGAGCGTTCGATCTAGTGGGTTGTTGAACACTCGATCGCTCAGCGCAGTAGCAGCGGCAGCCACACCGAAGCCAGCAGCAACAACGCCATGGCCCGGTTGAACAGCAGCAGCCTGGCGGGCTGTCGCAACAGGTGTGCGCCGCCCACGCCGAGCAGCCCCCAGACCAGCAGGCATGGCGTGGACACCAGCAGGAACAGCGCGGCATAGGCCGTCACGGCGGCGAATGAGGCGTCGCCGCCAAGGAAGATCGCCGTGACCGAGACGGTCATCAGCCAGGTCTTGGGGTTGACCAGTTGCAGGCCGGCACCGTGGATGAAGCCCTGGCGCCGGTCGATGGGCTTGTCGTCGATACCGGCCGCATCGCGGCGCATCAGCTTGCAGGCCATCCAGCTGATCCAGGCGACGCCGGCCCAGGTCATCGCCGTTTGCAGCAGGGGGGTACGTAGCAGCAGTTCGCCCAGGCCGAGGCCGATCACCAGCAGCATGAGGCTGGCGCCGACGCAGGCACCAAGGGCGATGGCCAGCGCAACAGGCAGCCCGAAGCGTGCGGCGCTGCCGAGGATCAGCAGGTTGGTCGGGCCGGGGGTGATCGACGCCACCGAAGCGAACAGGATAAAGGGCAGCCACTGGTTCATGGCTGGGCCCGGCAGGTGGTGAAAGGCATTGGGCGTCGCTCCATATGGGTTATGGCGCGATTGTCCGGCTCGCTCGGTCAGTGGTCTTGAAGCTTTGTGCAGAGGTTGCGGTAGGCGCCCGGGGTGAGGCCGTTGGCGCGGCGGAACCAGCGGCCCAGGTGGCTCTGGTCGGCAAAACCCAGGTCGCTGGCGACATCCGCGGGTGACGTGCCGATGGCCAGCAGGCGCCGCGCGCGTACCAGACGCAGCTGGATCAGGTAGCCATGCGGGGCGATGCCGAAGGCTGCCTTGAAGGCACGGCTCAGCCGGAAGCGGTCGACGCCGCAGACCTGCGCCAGTTCGTCGAGGCCGATGTTTTCGTGAAAGTGAGCATGCAGGTAGTCGCGAGCACGCAGGGCCACACTGGCGATCTGTGGGTTGCCCGACAGGCGCTGGCGCCAGTGCAGACTGCGCGAGATGCGTTCCAGCAGTGTATCCAGCGCGGCGTCGCGCACCATGCGTGGTTCACCGTCGCGCAGCGCCTGCAGGGCGTTGGCGATACATGGCAGTAATCCGGGGTCGTCCGGCTGGGTGCGCGGCACGCCGGGTAGGCAGTCGGCGGGTGCCTGTTCGAACAGCGCTGGCAATGCCTTTTCCAGCCAGGCTGGCTCAAGGTAGAGCGTGGAGTAGGTGAAACCGCCCGGCGTCGGCGCGTGGCCGTCGTGAATATCGCCGGGCTCGAGGAAGAAGGTCTGCCCGGGGACGCTACTGAACAGCGCGCGGCGGCAATGGAACTGCTGCACACCCTGTTCGGTGAAGCCGATCAGGTAGCTGTCATGCCAATGCGGATCGTAGGCGTGGCCCTCGAAATGCGCACGGATCACCTCGATGCCGGTATCGGCATCCTGCTTGAGGTCGACCCATGATTGCGCGTTCATCGCCTGTTGCCTGTCACTGCTTGTGAACGCCTGAGCTTAGCGCGTTCGCCGAGCAGGGCTAGAAGGTTTGTGCTGGGCTAGTACAGCAACAGCATGCCGCCGGTCTGTCCGGCCAGGGCCAGCTTGGGTGGGTACTCGGCGATGAATTCTTCGACAGCGGTCGTGGCGCCTGGGAAATGACTGGCGGCATAGTCGTCGACCACGATGACGCCACCCTCGCTCATGCGCGGGCCGAAAAAGCGCAAGGAAGCCAGGATCGGGGCGTACAGGTCAACATCGATGTGCACGAGGGCGAAGCGGCGTGAAGCGAGATCCGCTGCCTGCTCGAAAACCTCGGGAATCCAGCCCTTGTGCAGCTCGACGAAGTCAAACGGGCTGAGGACATTGGCCACTGCCTCCTGATTGGATGAAAACAGGAGTTTTTGCTTGAGCGTTTCTTCCGGGCTGGTATCACCCAGTTGCGTGCGATCCTGCGCGGTCTTGTCGGAAAGGCCGCCCTCGAAACTGTCGAAGATCAGGAAACGGCCCGACCAGGCGCTGGTAGCCAGCGCGCTGGCGATCATGTGGCTGGAGTGCCCTCTCCAGCAGCCACACTCGGCAATATCGCCGGTGACCTGCCCGTTGGCTACGCGCTGCACTGCCTGCATCAGCGTATGAAAGCGCATCTGCTTGGCCAGGTCGTCGCTGGAGGCGGTGAGGCGCCGGGAGTGCTGGTAGGCCTCCAGGTAGGCATCGCCCGTGCGTGGGTAATTCCAATAGCGCTCGATATCGTCGAGATTGAGTTTGCTATCGATGCGGCCTGTGGCCTTGTTGAACAGAAAACGCAGCCGCGATAACCAATTGATCGCCATTCGCCTCTCCAAGGCATATCCATGTAGTGAGACCACGGACAAGTATCCAGGCCTCGAACCGGCGGTACGTTAATGGAGTGGCTGCAGCAGCACCAGCTCTATGATGTGATTTTGCCTTAGTCGGTAGTGAGTGCCGGATACCAGCGCGGCGTATACACCCACTCACCACCATCGGCGCGGGGGAAGCGGCGGGTCTGGCTGGAGCCGATGATCACCAGGGTGCGCATGTCGACCATCTCCGGTGTCAGCTCGCCGAGGGTGAGGCTGCGTAGCGCCTCGGCAGGGCGGCCGATATCGCGGCCGAGCACCACCAGGGTTTCCGGCGCGCGGTGTTGGTGCAGCAAGTCGAGCGCGCGGCCGAGTTGCCAGGGGCGGGATTTGGAGATCGGGTTATAGAAGGCCATGGCCAGGTCGGCCAGGGCAGCGTGCTCCAGGCGTTTCTCGATCACCGCCCAGGGCTTGAGGTTGTCCGATAGCGAGATCAGGCAGAAGTCATGACCCAGCGGCGCGCCGGCCTTGGCGGCGGTGGCCAGAGCGGCGGAGACGCCCGGCAGTACCTCCAGCTCGACGCCTTGCCAGGCCTCGCTCTGCGGGCTTTCCAGGGCCTCCATCACGGCGGCGGCCATGGCGAACACGCCGGGATCGCCGGAGGAGATCATCACCACCCGGCGGCCGCTGGCGGCCAGTTCGAAGGCGTGGGCGGCGCGCTGCAGCTCCTCGCGGTTGTCGCTGGGATGCAGGCATTGATCGGCGCGCAGCGGGCCGGCCATCTTCACATAGGTGTCGTAGCCGAGCAGGTCTTCGGCCTCGTCCAGGGCACGGCGTACGGCGGGGGTCATGTGCTCGGCGGCGCCAGGGCCGAGGCCGACCACGCTGAGACGGCCACGGCGTTGGCCAAGGCGTTCGATATCCAGCGGTTGTTCACTCAGCAGCAGGTGCAGGCCGTCGCCGGCATGGTGCTCGGGCGGCAGTTCGGAAGTGCTATGGATAAAGCGCAGTGGCAGCTTCAACTCGGCTGCGGCGGCGTGCAGCTCGGTGTTGGCCATCCAGCTTTTCTCCGCGAGCAGGCAGGCCAGCGCTTGTGGTGCCAGGTTGGTGGTGCTCAGTGCTTGCTGCAGTCGAGCCGGCAGGTCGGCGCTGGGGCGGTCGATCAGCACGGCGACGCTGCGCGGATGGATCAGCAGTTCATCGGGCTGCGCCGGGCGGGTCTCGGGGGTGATATGGATAATCCGGCTGGCGGCGTTATCCACAGGCAGTTGTGCCGCTTCCAGCCAGGGCGCCTGGCCTTCGATGCGTACCGTCTCGCCGCCGAGCAGGTCGCTGACGAAGCGCTTGCCCTGCTGCAGGTCGGCCAGGGCGTAGCCGGCCGGTGGCTCCAGCAGGCAGGTGCCGAAGCGCAGCTCGCCACTGGTGGTGATGGCCGGTGTGACGCCCAGGTGCGCGGCGATCTCGCGGGCTAGGCGGTTGACCCCGGCCAGGCCGCCAAGCAGCGGCACCACGGCGCTGCCGTCTTCGGCCAGGGCGAGCACCGGCGGTTCAGCGCCTTTTTCCGCCAGCAGCGCGGCGAGGCTGCGGATAACGATACCGGCGGCGCACAGCACCACCAGCGGCTGGTCAGCGCGGTAGAGGGCGCGCAGGTGCTCGCCGAACTCGTCGTAGTGGCGCTCGGCGCCATCAGCACGGCCTCGCAGACCATGGATCACGGCCTGTGGATAAAGTGCCTTGAGGCGTTGTGCAGTGGCCAGCGCGCTGGCGCCGAGGATGACGATGTTCATGCGGTAAATCCTGTAGCCCGGATGCAATCCGGGGAATGGGGTTCCCGGATTTCATCCGGGCTACGGCCTTGTGACGGGTAGGGCGGGTATAACCCGCCGGTTCGCTGTCGGCGGGTTGCACCCGCCCTACGGGATTAGCCCCGCCATTTCTGGCCGGGCACCAGAATCATCGAGAAATACGGCGAATCCATCGGCTCTACCTCGTCCAGCGGCACGATCTTCTGGCTGGCCATGGTGGCGCGTTCGACGTAGTGGGCGCGGTCGTCCAGACCGAGCTTGCGCAGCACGCGGCGCACCTTGTCGAAGTTGCGCCCGAGCTTCATCACCACCGCCGCTTCGGCATCGCGCAGGCGTTGTTCCAGTTCGTCTTCCGGCAGCACGCCGGAGAGCACGCTCAAGCTCTGGTTGCGATACACCAGCGGCGTGCCGAGCACCGAGGCGCAGCCGAGCATCGAGCACACGCCGGGCACCACCTCGACGTCGTAGCGTTCGGCCAGACGGTCGTGCAGGTACATGTAGGAGCCATAGAAGAACGGGTCGCCCTCGCAGATCACCGCCACGTCCTGCCCGGCATCGAGCAACTGGGCGATCTGCTGCGCGCAGGTGTCGTAGAAATCGGCGATCACATCTTCGTAGCTCAGCGGCGGGGCGAGTTTCTCGGTGGTCACCGGGTAGACCAGCGGCAGGCGCTGCTGGGCCGCGTCCAGGTGCTCTTCGATGATGCCGAAGGCGTTACCGCCGTGGCCGGCGTTGTGCTTGGCCTTGGCCACGAAGTAGGCCACCACTGGCGCCGACTTCAGCAGGCGCAGAGCCTTGAGGGTAAGCAGCTCGGGGTCGCCGGGGCCGACGCCCAGACCAAGCAGACGGCCAGCCATCATTCCACCTCCGAGGCGAGTGCGTTGACCGCGGCCACCGCCATGGCGCTGCCGCCACGGCGACCACGGACGATCACGTAGGGCACGCCGCGGCTGTCTGCGGCCAGGGCGTCCTTGGATTCTGCCGCGCCGATAAAACCCACCGGCATGCCGACGATCAATGCCGGTTTCGGCGCGCCGGCGTCGAGCATTTCCAGCAGGTAGAACAGGGCGGTGGGGGCATTGCCGATCACCACTACGCTGCCTTCCAGATGTTCACGCCAATGTTCCAGGGCCACCGCCGAGCGGGTGTTGCCGACTTCGCGGGCCAGCTCCGGTACGCCGGCGTCGTGCAGGGTGCAGATCACCGCGTTGTTCGCCGGCAGGCGCGGGCGGGTGATGCCTTCGGCGACCATGCGCGCATCGCAGAGGATCGGCGCGCCGGCCAGCAGGGCGGCGCGGCCAGCGGCGCCAGCACCGGGGGAGAAGCGCAGATCCTCGACCACGTCGACCATGCCGCAGGCGTGGATCACCCGCACGGCGAGTTTTTCCAGGTCGGCGGGTATGCCTTCGAGGTTGGCTTCGGCGCGGATGGTGGCGAAGGAGCGGCGGTAGATTTCCTGGCCGTCGCGGATGTAATCAAGCATCGGGGGTTCCTGCGGGGTGTTGGCGGGCGAACCAGGCGCCGGCCTCGTCGATGGTCATGGCCGGCACCAGCAGACGACCGAAACCGGGCGCCTCGGGTGTGCGTCGATAGAGCTGATAGTGGTCGGGAGTGCTGGCGAGCAGGGTATAGGGCTGCACGCGAGCGCTGGCGCAACTGCGTGGGCAGGCGCTGAGGTGCACTTGCGGGCGGGCGCCGCTTTCGCGCAGCAGGTCGGCCAGGTGCAGGGCGTGGTGCTTGCTGTCGGCCAGACCGCGGGCGCAGGCCGCCGAACCGGTGCAGGCGACCAGGCCGAGAAGCGGTTCGTCGGCATGGTTCAACAGGCCCAGTTCGCCCAGAGCGGCCAGCACTTCGTCGGCCTGTTCCTCCGCCACATTGCCCAGCAGCACGCCTTGCCAGGGGGTCAGGCGCAGCTCGCTGTCGCCATGTCGCTCGCTCAGATCGGCGAGGGCGAGGAGTTGCTCGGCATGCAGACGGCCCAGCTGGGCGCCAGCTGCGACCATGCACAGGCCTCTCTGTGCTTGTGGATAAATACCTGCCGGTGGGCGCATGAGCGTCGCGCTGGGCCGCCAATTGGCCGGTGCCGGTTGCAGAGGGAAATCCAGTCGAGCTTGCAGGTGTTGCAGCAGGTCGTCAGGGGCGATGTGTGCCAGCAACTGGCGCATGCGCGACTGTTCGGGTGTGGCCTGTTCGAGGAACAGCAACAGGAATTCGCGCACCACGTCGAGCGCCTGCGTTGCCTCAATGCGAGCCAGTGGTTCGTCACCGGGGCAGCCGGCCAGGCCCAGCAGCAGGTGCTGGTCGTCTTCGGCAGCCAGCCACAGGTCATGGGGATGTTCGCGCATGGCCAGGGCTTCGCCGCCGTCCAGTTGCAGGGCGAACTTGGGTGACAGGGCATGCAGCGCCGGGGTGTCCTGCAGCAGATCGAGCAATTGGTTGGCCAACGGACGCACGTTCATCCGTGCCTGCGGGTCGAGGCCGGCGGCGGGACTGAGCATCAGGTTGCGTACATCGTCGGCGGCGGCCACTCGCGGGCCGAGCTCGGCGTCGAGCAGGGCATCGATCAGCGGTGCTTCCTGGCCGGGCAGCACGCCACGGATCTGCAGGTTGCTGCGGTTGGTCAGCTCCAGCACGCCGCTGGCATGGCGCCGTGCCGCCTCGGCAAGTGCCCGCGCCTGGGTGCTGCGCAGCACGCCGCCGGGCAGCTTGACCCGGCAGATGCCACCGTCCAGCGCAGGCACGATGCGCAGCAGGCCGGGGCAGGCGGAAGGGCGGATGGAGGCGTTCAAACGGTCACCTGTGGATAACGACGCGGCGACCGAACCAGCGAAATTCCCCGTAGGGGATTTCATGGCATCGGTACACCCCGCCCGATGTTGGCACTCGCGACCAGCGTTCGTCGGCAGGTCTCCTGGCTGACAGGTCTTGGTCTGTTGCGGCCTTCCCGGAAATCCAGTGGCGTGGGTGCAGCAGACTCGCTGTTTACAGTTGCGGGGGCAGCCACGGTTTAGCCGTGTTCCCTCTTAGGCCCGTTGCAGAGTCGTATCGACTCAAGGGCACCGACGAAGGCTGTATTATGCCCGCTTTGCCCGGCGCCGCGACACGCGCCTTGTCGGCTACTTGTGAGGTAGGTGGATGAAACCCTGGTTGACCCTGGTCGGCATCGGCGAAGACGGCTATCCCGGTTTGGGCAAGGCCGCGCGCCGTGCCCTGCTGGCGGCCACCCGTATCGTTGGCGCGCCGCGCCAGCTGGCGCTGCTGCCGCCGTGCATCAGCGGCGAGCGGGAAACCTGGCCGAGCCCCTTCGACCTGCAACCGCTGCTGGCCCGGCGTGGCGAGGCAGTGTGCGTGCTGGCCAGCGGTGACCCGATGTTCTATGGCGTCGGCGCCAGCCTGGCGCGCCAGGTGCCGGCCGATGAGTTGCAGGTGTTGCCGGCACCGTCCTCGGTGTCGCTGGCAGCGGCGCGCCTGGGCTGGCCGCTGCAGGAGGTGGAGGTGCTGTCGTTGGTAGGCCGGTCGCTGGCCACGCTCAACGCCCGGCTGTATCCCGGCACGCGCCTGCTGGTATTGAGCGCCGATGGCGACACGCCTGCGCAGGTCGCCGAAGCCCTGCGTGCGCGTGGTTTCGGCGCCAGTCGGCTGACCTTGCTGGAGCATCTTGGCGGGGCGGATGAGCGCCGACTCGATGGTCAGGCCGCGAGCTGGGACCTGCCGCGTGGCGCCGATCTCAACCTGCTGGCTGTGGAATGTTTGGCCGACGCTGGGGCGCAATTGCTGCCACCGACCTGCGGCCTGCCGGACGACGCTTACCGCCACGACGGCCAACTGACCAAGCGTGATGTGCGCGCGGTCACCCTGGCGCGCCTGGCGCCGCTGCCCGGCGAGCTGCTATGGGACGTTGGCGCCGGCTGCGGTTCCATCGGCATCGAGTGGATGCGCGCGCACCCGGCCTGCGGAGCTATCGCCATCGAGGCCAACGAGGGGCGCCAGGAACACATTCGCCACAATCGTGATGCCCTCGGTGTACCCGGTCTACAACTGGTCGCCGGGCATGCACCCGAGGCCTTGGCCGGACTGCCGGCGCCGGATGCGATCTTCATTGGCGGTGGCGTTACCGTGCCTGGCGTGCTCGATGATTGCTGGGCCGCGCTCAAGCCGGGCGGGCGTCTGCTGGCCAATGCCGTGACCATTCAGAGTGAGGCGGCGTTGGTCGCCTTCCGTGAGCAGCATGGCGGTGAGCTGCTGCGCCTTGTCGTAGCCCAGGCGCAGCCGCTGGGCAGCTTCGACACCTGGCGTGCAGCGCTGCCAATCACCTTGCTGGCGGTGCGCAAACCTTGAACCGGCGCATTCTGCTGCTCGGCGGCACCACCGAGGCGCTGCGCCTGGCGCGCCGGTTGGGGGCGGAGGCGATCTACAGCCTGGCCGGCCTGGGTCGTGTGCCGGATGACCTGGCCTGCCGCGTGCGGGTCGGCGGTTTCGGTGGCGCCGATGGCCTGGCTGCCTTTATCGCCAATGAAGGCATCGAGTTGCTGCTGGATCTGACTCACCCCTATGCGGCGCAGATCAGTCAGAACGCTGCGCGTGCTGCCGAGATCGCAGATGTGCCCTGTTGGGCGCTGCGTCGCCCTGGCTGGCAGGCCGGCCCTCAGGATGACTGGCGTGAGTTCGAGGATTGGGACGATCTGATCCGCCTGCTGGCGCCTTTCAGTAGGCCTTTCTTCACCTCCGGGCGTGAGCCGCTGGCGCATCTGCATGAAATACCCGAACACCAGCACTGGACGGTGCGCTGCCTGCAGGTCGAGCCGGCGCCAACCCGTGCCGAGGTGATCGGTGCGCGCGGGCCATTCAGCCTGGAAAGCGAGCGCGAGCTGTTTGCCCGTATCGCCTGCGACGTGCTGGTGAGCAAGAACAGCGGCAGCCACTCCACCGAGCCGAAGTTGCAGGTCGCCCGCGAGTTGGGCCTGCCGGTGCTGCTGCTGCGTCGGCCGGCGCTGCCGGTGGTGGATCGGGAGTTCGCCGAGATGGGGACATTGTGGGAGGCGCTGCAGCAGCGGCTCTGATACGGGGTCTGATAGCGACGTACCCTGACCTACCCTGTGTGTACGCGGGAAGCTGGTGCGCGTGGCGCACCCTACGGGGAGTCGTGATGGCTGATCAGGCTGTGCGTCTGACCTTGAATGCGGCATGCAGATCCGCCGTCGGCGTGGGCGCGAAGCACATCCTGTCGAACACGCCATGCAGGTGGTCGACCAGCAGTTGGGTCGCGCGGGTAATGTCGCCGGCTTGCAGCGCCGTGATCAGCGCCAGGTGTTCCTCGCAGGTTTGCGCCGAATAGACCGTACCCCTGCTCAGCGCGATGCTCAGCGATGATCGCGACAGCAGACCGCGGAGGAAATCCAGCAGCAGCTTGTTACCGGCAAGCTCCGCCAGCTTCAGGTGGAACTGGCCGGCCTGCTCGATCAGGCCGGCGCCATCGCCGGCAGCCAGGCAGCGCTGCTGGTTTTCCACCAGGGTGTGCAGTTCGTGCAATGGGCTGTCCGCCAGGTGCTTGCCGAGTTGGCGGATGACTTCCACTTCCACCAGCAGGCGCGCCTCCAGCACCTGTCGGGCCTGGCGTTCGCTGGGCCTGCTGACCTGGGCGATCTGCCTCGGTTCGAGGGTCACCGCGCCTTCTTCGGCGAGCTTGGTCAGGGCGCGTTGCACCGTCCATTCACTGACGCCGAAGATCCGCCCAAGGGTGCCTTTGTCCAGCTTGGCTGTGGGCGTCAGGCGTTTTTCCAGAATCGCCGCGTAGATGCTCTGGTAGACGAAGTGGCTGGTGGGTCTGCCTTCCTTGCGGGCAGTCTGGATTGGCTGCTGAACAGCTGCGTTTGCACTCATGATCACACCTGTCGACTGGTTCGGGGCTGCGTGCAGGCGAGCGCCTGTACCCACGTAGCGCCTGGGTGAAGAAGTTGTCTGGTTTGCCTGCCGGTTGGCGGCGGTTTATGCCTGCGGCACGCGCAGGTTGATGTTCAAGCGAGTGCCTTCGTTGAGGATGTGCTGGCGCATCGCCTGGCTGGCCTGCTCGCTGTCCTGGCGGCGAATGGCACGCAGGATCGCCTCGTGTTCCTGAAGGATTTCCTCGGCATATTCCGGGTGGCGCAGCATCAACTGATCGCTCTGTTCCAGGGCGCTACCGATCTGCTTGGAAACACTAAGAAAGATCGGGTTGGAGGTGAGCGCCACCAGCTTGCGGTGGAAGCTGGTGTAGGTGCCCGCCAGCGCTTGCATGTCGCCGTCCTCGACCGCCTCACGCATGTCCAGCAGCAGCAGGCGCAGCTGGCTCAGCTCGGCGCCGTCGAGTGTCTGCGCGACCAGCCCGGCCATGAACGGCTCCAGCGCATAGCGCAGCTGCAGCACATCGGCCATGGTGGCGCTCGGCGGCGCCTTCACTTCCGGCAGGGCAGCGCCCCGGCGTTCCAGCACCATGACGCCCTTGCCGGGCAGTGAGCGCAGCACGCCGAGGGTTTCCAGCACCGTGATCGCCTCGCGCAGGCTGGGACGGCTGACCTCCATCTGCTCGGCCAGCTCGCGTTGACCCGGCAGCATCTGGCCCGCAGGCCAGAGCCCCTGATCGATGGGTTCGAGCAGCTTGCGGACGACCGAATCGACCAGCTTGGATGAAGAAAACATGGGTCCCCCCTAATCAGCGAAACGATACGAGCGGCCGCACGCGCGGGCAGGGCGGCACTCACCGCCATGGGCTCCAGGCGCCGTGGCGATAAGAGCAGACCGAGCCCAGGTTGTCATCAGCCGCGAGCCTCACTCTCTTGCGGCAGCGCTACGCGCATGCTGGCCGAATCGTTGCTGGCGCTGGCTTGCACAGGTTTGCCGTCCAGCACCGCGTGGGCGCGTTGCAGGTCGATGTCATTGTCCCAGCGGGCGATGGCCACGGTGGCGGTGCAGTTGCCGATCAGGTTGGTCAGCGCACGGCCGATGCCCATGAACCAGTCGACCGCGAGCACCAGCACCAGGCCGGCGGCGGGAATCGCCGGCACGGCGGTCAGGGTCGCGGCGAGGATCACCAGCGCCGAACCGGGAATGCCGTGAGCGCCCTTGGAGGTGATCAGCGAGACCAGCAGGATGGTGATCAGGTCGCTCATCGCCAGATCGGTGCCGGTGGCGTGGGCGATGAACACCACCGCCAGGGTCAGGTAGATGGAGAAACCGTCCAGATTGAACGAGTAGCCGGTGGGAATCACCAGGCCGACCGTGGAGCTGCGCACGCCCATATGTTCGAGCTTGCGCATGATCTGCGGCAGCACGGCGTCGGACGAGGCGGTGCCCATGACGATGGTCAGCTCTTCGCGGAAGTAGCGCAGGAAAGGGAACAGGCCCACGCCGCACAGGCGCAACACGCCGCCCAGCACGATCAGCACGAACAACACGCAGGTCACGTAGAACACCGCCACCAGGGCGCCCAGGTGCTTGAGCGAGTCGATGCCGTACTTGCTGGTGGTGAAGGCGACGGCGCCGAACACGCCGATCGGCGCCAGGCGCACGATCATGCCCATGATGCGGAAGATCACATGGCTGAATTCATTGATCAGCCGGGCCACGCCGCTGGCCTGCTCACCGACGAGGTTCAGCGCGCTGCCGAACAGCACGGCGAACAGCAACACCTGGAGGATGTTGTTCTCGGCGAATGCGCCGAGTACCGAGGAGGGGATCAAGTCCATGATGAAGGTCGCCGGGCCGTGCAGCTCCTGGGTGCGACTGGCGTAGAGCGCGGCATCGCTGGCCGACAACTCGTTGAGGTGGAGGTTGGCGCCAGAACCCAGGCCCAAGCCATAGGCCACCACCAGCCCGAGAATCAGAGCGAAGGTGGTCAGCACCTCGAAATAGATCACCGACTTCAGGCCGATGCGGCCCACTTTCTTCAGATCACCGGCACCGGAAATGCCGCTGACTACCACGCAGAACACGATCAGTGCGATGAGCATCTTGATCAGCTTGATGAAGCCGTCGCCCAGGGGTTTGAGCTGGGTGGCCAGCTCCGGCAGGCTGAGGCCGCACAACACGCCAAGCACCAGGCCTATCACGACTTGCAGGAATAGCGAGCGGGGAAGCAGTTTCATGAACATTGCGGGGGTCTCCGTTAGGCGCGTTGATCCACGCCCGCACGGAGGCCCGGAAATGAACGCCTGATTTTTTTTATGGTATTACCGGTATGACCAGTTCAGGCTATGCGCAATCGCCAGGGCTGACAACCCCCTCTCTGTGAATGCCATGAGCAGTGGCGACGAACGGGAATACGAAGGCCGTCAGCAACTGGTAAGACCGGGCTAGCGTCGTGACTGAAGTCCCTCCGCGCATCGAGATTGGTGTGGTTGGCGGTGCGCGCGGCGCACCCTACGTAGGGTGTTGGTGGGGCGACCCGGATTGCATCCGGGCTACGACTGGCGCGCCATTGCCGCTAGACTGCCGGCCCGTTTTGGAGACCGTCATGAGCCAAGCCCCCTACGCCCGCGTTCTGTTCATCGGCCCCGGCCTGGCTCGTGGGGCGTCGGCCGAGCGTCTGCAGCAACGCATCGAAGCGCTGTTGGGCGAGGCGCACCTGCATGACACGGATCAGGACGATTGGTTGCAGGCCATCGATGAGGCGCCGCGACCGTTGCTGGTGGTCGATCTGGAACCGCGCGCCGATGCCGCGCATCGCGACTGGCTGCGCGAGCGTATCGCCGAGCGCGGCGACGGGGCCGAGGTGTTCGTGGTCTGCACGGCGCTGGAGGACACCTGGCTCGATGGTCTGGGCGCGTTGCTGGCGCATCGTCAGGCGCATCTTCCCTGCAGCGACGTGCCGCCCGTGCCGGCGCACCACGCCTGGTCGCAGATTCCGCCACACGCGCAACGCCTGCTGCTGTGCAACGGCCCACGCTGCACGCGCAAGGGCGCACTGGGCCTGTGGAAAACCCTGCGTCAGCGACTCAAGGCCGCCGGCAAGCTGGAGTGCGAGGGCGGGGTGCACATCACCCGCAGCCAGTGCCAGTTCCCCTGCGACCTGGGGCCGACCGCGAGCCTTTATCCACAGGGCGAGTGGTACGGGATCAAGGATGAAGCGGCAGTGATTCGCCTAGTCGACGAACGCCTGGTGGTGGGCAGGGCGCTGCCGGAGTTGCGCATCGACGAGCAGGGCAACAATTAGCAACCCGGATTACGCCTGCGGCGAATCCAGGCTATGAGCAATCGCCGCTAAAGCGCCTCCCACAATTGCCCCGTGCCTTGACTTGAGCGGAGTCGGATGGTCATATCCGCCCCGCTTCAGGTGTCTCACGCCGCCGTGCGTGAGGTGAAACGGGAAGTCGGTTGAAGTCCGACGCTGCCCCCGCAACGGTAAGCGAGCGACCGCATCGAAACGCCACTGTGCGCCACGCGCATGGGAAGGCGATGCGTTCATGACCCTCGCAAGCCCGGAGACCGGCCTGGAGTCGTTTGTGTCTGGCAACCCGCGGTGGGCGGGCGTTGACTCCAGCAGGGCGCCCCCGTGCCTCTGTCTGCTGTTGCGCATTTCCATCGGATTGCCGTGCCTTTTCCCTGACGATGGAACACTCATGGCGCGCCATTTCCGTTTCAAACAATCCTTCCAGGCCGTTTCGGCTGCAGCACCCGTTCGCCTGCCTTCCCGGCTGCGAAGATCGATAATGTTATGTTATAACACTAACATTTCATCTCTCGATTCTCCGCGCAACAACGGAAGTTCTGCCGTGCGAAACCCTGTCCTTCACTGCACCTGGCCACTGGCTCTGCTGCTCAGCGGCCTGGTCATGGCCAACGAAGCCGTCGATCTGCCCGAACTCACCATCCAGGCCAAGACCGCCGAGGAGGGTGCTACCGACCTGCATACCCCGACCGTCGCCGGTTCGCGCCTGGGTCTTACGGCCCTGCAAACCCCGGCCAGCAGCACCAGCCTCAGCGGCGCGGAGGTGCGCGAACGCAACAACCGCAGCGTGCAGGATGCGGTGACGCGTACGGCGGGTATCAGCGATATCGGCGCGCCCGGTAACGGTGGCACGGCGCTGTCGGCGCGCGGTTTCACCGGTCATGCCTCGGTGATGACGTTGTTCGATGGCATCCGCATGTACACCGGCATGGGCACCGTGTCGTTCCCGCACGATCCCTGGATGGTCGAGCGTATCGACGTGCTGCGTGGCCCGGCCTCGGTGCTGTACGGCGAAGGCGCCACGGGCGCGGTGGTCAACGTGCTGGCGAAGAAGCCCTTCGAGGGCGAAATCAAAAACCATGTGCGCTTCGGCTACGGCTCGTTCGACCGCAATCAGCAGGCGCTGGATAGTGGCGGTTCGCTGAGCGACACCCTGAGTTACCGCCTCAATCTCAACCGTGAGGCCAGCCATGGCTGGGCCGATCGCGACGATTCGCAGAACCTGGGCCTGAGCGCTGCGTTGCGCTGGCAAGCCAACGATGACCTGGCATTCACCCTGGCTCACGATCAGGGCAAGCTGCAGCCCGGTAGTTACTTCGGTACTCCGCTGGTCGATGGCAAGTTGCGCGACAGCCTGCGCGAGAAAAACTACAACGTGCGCAACGCCGAGATCGCCTACCACGAGCAGTGGACGCGACTGACCACCGACTGGACGCTTTCCGATCAGGTCAGCGCCAGCAACCAGCTTTACTACCTCAAAGCGCGCCGCTACTGGCGTAACGCCGAGAACTTCACCTGGGACGCCGCTCAGGGTCAGCTCAACCGCCGCGAACATCTGGAGATCAAGCACGGTCAGGAACAGATCGGCGACCGCCAGACGTTCACCTTCAACCATTCGTTGTTTGGCCTGGCTAGCCGCACCCTGATCGGTGGCGAGTACAACCGTGTACGTTTCAACCTGAGCAACAACTCGCCCTACACCGATGTTGGCCCCGACTACATCGATCCCTGGAACCCGGCACCCGGTTATTACCAGAGCGCCGACGCATACAGCCCGCTCTCGCGTAGCCAGCTCAATACCTTTGCCGTGTTCGCCGAGAACCAGTTGCAGCTCACTGAGCGCTGGTCGCTGATCACCGGCATTCGTCGCGACCAGAACCATATCGATCGCGATAACCTGCGTGACGGCAGTCGCAGTGACCGCAGCCTGAGTGGCGGTAACTGGCGCGCCGGCCTGGTGTTCGCTGTCACTCCGCAACTGTCGCTGTATGGCCAGTATTCCACCAGCGAGGACGGGGTGAACAACCTGCTTACCCTCAACCCGACCCAGCAGCAGATGGATCTCACCGAGTCCAAGCAGACCGAGTTCGGTCTCAAGCAGGCGTTCTGGAATGGCCGTGGTGAATGGACGCTGGCGGCCTACCACATCGTCAAGAAGAAGCTGCTCAGCCGCGAAACCCCAGCCTCGGCGACTGTGCAGATCGGCCAGCAATCGTCCGATGGCCTGGAAGCGACCCTGGAGCTGGCGCTCGACGGCGGTTGGCAGGTGTCGGCCAACGCAGCGTTGGTGCGCGCCGAATACGATGACTTCGTCGAAGGCGGCGGTGATCGTAGCGGTAATCGTCCGACCGATGTGCCGCGGCGTACCGCCAACCTGTGGCTGAACAAGGATCTGGGACAGGGTCTGGAGGCCGGTATTGGCGCTCGCTATGTCGATGCCCGCTACGCCGATACTGCCAACACCGTGGACGTGCCGGGCTATACCGTGGTCGATGCCCATGTTGCCTGGCAGGTGCAGCCGGATGTGCGCCTGGGCCTGCAGTTGAACAATCTGTTCGACCGCACCTACGCCCGTAGCCAGATGCACAACGGCCAGCAGTGGCTGCTCGGCCAGCCGCGCTCGTTCTTCGTCACCGCGGACTACAGCTTCTGATGCAGCGCCTGCGCATCCGCGAGCTGGCCTGGTCGCCCGATGGCCAACGGCCGCTGCTCGACGGCATCGACCTGGCGGTCGACGACGGCGAGCTGGTGGGGATGATCGGCCCCAACGGCAGCGGCAAGACCAGCCTATTGCGCTGCGCCTATCGCTTTCAGCGGCCCAGCGCCGGCCAGGTCGAACTGGATGGCGAGGCGCTGTGGCAGCGCTCGCCGCGCTGGAGCGCGCAGCGCGTGGCGGTGGTGCTGCAGGAATTCCCGCAGGACTTCGGCCTGCGTGTGCACGAACTGGCGGCCATGGGCCGCACGCCGCACAAGGGGCTGTTCGATGGTGACGATGCCGAGGATCGGCGTCTGGTCGACGAGGCGCTGGCTCGCGTCGGTCTGAGCGACTTAGCGCAGCAGCCCTTCGCCCGGCTGTCCGGGGGCGAGAAACAACGCGTGCTGCTCGCCCGTGCCCTGGTGCAGCAGCCACACCTGCTGATCCTCGACGAGCCGACCAATCACCTCGACCCGCGTTACCAGCTGGAGCTGTTGCGGCAGATCAAGGCGCTGGGCCTGGCGACCCTGGCCAGCTTCCATGACCTCAACCTGGCGGCGGCCTTCTGCGACCGCCTGTGCGTGCTCGACCAAGGCCGCCTGGTGGCCGTTGGCAGGCCCACCGAAGTGCTGACCGCCGAGCTGCTGCAGCAGGTGTTCGGCCTGCAGGCGCTGGTCGACACCCATCCACTGGCGGGGCACCCGCGCATTACCTGGATAGTCTGATGAGTCTGTGCCATTCGCGGCTGAAGCCGCTCCTACCCACGCTCGTGCTCTCGTCTCTGTTGCTGGCCAGCCCCGCCAGCCCCGCCTGGGCCGCCACCGTGACCAGCTGCGACCGTCAGGTAACCATCGAGCAGCCGCCGCAGCGTGCGGTCAGCCATGACGTCAACATGACCGCCATGTTGCTGGCCCTGGGCCTGCGCGAGCGCATGGCCGGCTACACCGGCATCAGCGGCTGGAAGACCCTCGACCCGGACATGCGCGCGCAACTCGACGGCCTGCCCGAACTGGCCGCGCGCTACCCGTCGCTGGAGAACCTGCTCGATGCCGGCACCGACTTCGTCTTTGCCGGCTGGAACTACGGCATGCGCATCGGCGGCGAGATCACCCCGGCCAGCCTGGCGCGCTTCGACATCCCGGTTTACGAGCTGAGCGAGTCCTGTGCGCATGTCATGCCCGGCCGCGTTGCCAGCCTCGACGATGTCTACAACGACCTGCGCAACCTCGGCCGTATCTTCGCCGTCGTGGATCGCGCCGAGGCCCTGGTGCAGGGCATGCAGGTGCGGGTGGCGGCGGTGCAGGCACGTCTGGGCGTGCAGCCGACGCGGCCGCGGGTGTTCGTCTACGACAGCGGCGAGGACGTGCCCTTCAGCGCCGGGCGTTTGGGCATGCCGCAGCCGCTGATCGAGGCGGCCGGCGGGCGCAATGTGATGGACAGCGTCGCAGCCAACTGGATGAAGGTCGGCTGGGAGTCGGTGGTCGAGGAGGATCCCGAGCTGATCCTGATCGTCGACTATGGCGAGCGCACGGCCGCACAGAAGCGCGACTTCCTCCTGCAGCATCCGGCCTTGCAAGGCGTCACGGCGATCCGCGAGCAGCGTTTCGTGGTGCTCTCCTACCTCGCCGTCACACCGAGCCTGGATAACGCCGCCGCTATCGAGACCCTGGCTGCCGCGCTGCATCCCGAGGTTTTCGCCCAGTGAGTCGCTATCGCCTGTTGCTGCTCGGGTTGATCGTGTTGCTGGCGCTGTCCTGTGCGGTTTCGCTGGGTTTCGGCGCGGCGCAGGTGCCGCTCGAACGCGTGCTGGCGATCCTCGGCCAGCACCTGTTCGGCATCACGCCCGCTGCGCCGGTCAGCAGTGGGCAGGACAGCATCGTCTGGCAACTGCGCGCGCCACGGGTGCTGCTCGGCGCGCTGGTGGGCGCCGGGCTGGCGCTGGTCGGCACCGCTTTGCAGGCGGTGACGCGCAACCCGCTGGCTGACCCGCACCTGCTCGGCGTCAGCTCCGGCGCGGCCTTCGGTGCGGTGCTCGTGGTGCTCTACCTGGGCGAGTTCGCCGGGCTGCTCAGCCTGCCGTTGGCGGCCTTCGTCGGCGCATTGGCGAGCATGCTGCTGGTGCTGGCCATCGCCAGTCGCAGCGGGCGGCTGGAGAGCGACCGCCTGCTGCTGGCCGGGGTGGCGGTGTCGTTCGTGATGATGGCGGCGAGCAACCTGCTGCTGTACCTGGGCAACCCGCACGCGGCCAGTTCGGTGCTGTTCTGGATGCTTGGCGGCCTCGGCCTGGCGCGTTGGGAACTGCTCTGGCTGCCGGCCGTGTGCCTGTTGCTGGCGCTGGCCGTGCTGCTGGGATTGGGGCGCGCGCTGAACGCGCTGATGGCTGGCGAGCAGAGCGCGGTAAGCCTCGGCCTTGAACCACGCCGGGTGCGTCTGCTGGTGTTCGTGGTGGCCTCGCTGCTGACCGGCGTGCTGGTGTCGCTGTCCGGCGCCATCGGCTTCGTCGGCCTGATGCTGCCGCACGTGGCGCGTTTCCTGGTCGGCGCCGAGCACCGCCGCCTGCTACCGGTGGCGGCGCTGCTCGGTGCGCTGTTCCTGGTCTGGGTCGATGTCGCGGCGCGCACCTGGCTGGCGCCGCAGGATCTGCCCATCGGCATCGTCACCGCCGCCATCGGCGGGGTGTTTTTCGTGGCCCTGCTCAGGCGTCGTTAGCCAGCGGCCTCACAGTCGAAAACGCTGCACCTGGTTTTGCAGCGTACTGCCGAGGCGGGCCAGCTCCAGGCTCGCTTGGCTGGTCTGTTCGCTGGCGGTGTAGGCCTGCTCGGTGATGCTGCGCACATTGAGCACGCTGCGGTTGATTTCCTCGGCGACGGCGCCTTGTTGCTCGGCGGCGGCGGCGATCTGCTGGGTCATGCCCTGGGCGTTGCCGATGCTCGCGGTGATGCTCTGCAACGCATCGCCGGCCTGACGGGCCAGCTCGACGCTGTTGTGGGTCAGGCTGCGGCTGCCTTCCATGCGTTGCACGGCCTTGAGCGTGCCTTGTTGCAGGGCGGCGATCAGCGCCTCGATTTCCTGGGTGGACTGCTGGGTGCGCTGGGCCAGACCACGCACCTCGTCGGCGACCACGGCGAAGCCGCGCCCGGCTTCCCCGGCACGGGCGGCCTCGATGGCGGCATTGAGGGCCAGCAGGTTGGTCTGCTCGGCGACCGACTTGATGACGTCGAGCATGCTGCCGATGCGCCCGCTTTCCTCGGCCAGGGCACTGATGGCCTCGCCGGTCAGTTCGACTTCTCCGGACAGGCTGTTGATCTGTTCGATGGCCTTCCTGACGATCTGCGCGCCGTTGCTGGCGTCCTGCGCGGTGAGTTCGACCGCGTGCGCCGTTTCGACCGCATTACGCGCCACGTCCTGCACCGAGGTGGCCATCTCGTGCATGGCGGTGGCGACCTGGTCGGTTTCCAGTTTCTGCTCGTTGGCACCGGCACGGGTCTGCTGGGTGATGGCGGAGAGTTCTTCGGTGGCGCTGGCGATCTGCGTCGCGCCGTCGCCGATATGCCCGATCAGTTGCCTCAGGCTGCTGGCCATGGCGCTGACGCCATGCTGCAACTGGCCGATCTCGTCCGTACGCTGCACGTTGTCCTGATGGCTGAGGTCGCCGCTGGCGATGCGCTGCACGTTGTGCAGGGCGTTGCGCAGAGCCGGGACGATCTGCCGGGTGATCAGCGTTGCACCGGCGATCCCGAAAACCAGGGCCAGGCCCAGGCAGGTGAGCAGTATCCAGGCGGCATGACGGGTGTCTTCAGTGCGCTGCTGCATCTGGTTTTCATACAGCGCCAGGCAGTTCTCGACCATCGACAGCACCAGTTGCTGAGCCTGCTGCAGATCACCGTCGATGCGTTGCAGGGCGGCCTGGTGGGTGTCGAGCGTATCGCGGTAGGTGCGGATGGATTGCTCCATCGCCTGGAACAGCTCGGGCGGCGCATCGCTCAGCGTTTCCCGCAGGGGCTGGAGATTGGCAAGAGTCTTGTCGATGGCATCGACGGTGGACTGGTACTGATCCTTCTTGCCGCTGTAGCTATAGGCGCGTGTCTCGAAACGGGCGTAGAGGAACTGCATCTGGATGGTCTTCACCACCTTGTAGCGTTCGTGCGTGCCGAGCATGTCCTGCGTATCGTCGCTGACGTAGCCGTCGAGCTTGTCCAGTGCGGCGAGGGCCTGGTCGCCGCTGCTGCGGCGTTCGTTACGCGAGGTCGCGATCTGCTGGTAGGCCCCTTGCAGGTCTTGAATGATGGCCTGGTAGCTGGTCAGGGCCTGATCCATCTGGGCGATCCGCTGCCGGTTGGCGTCGGTCGTGAAGAAGCCGCGCAGGCCCGCCAGGTTCTGCTCGATGCTGGCGATCTTCTGCTTCAGCTCGCTGGCGCTCTTCTCGTCTCCACCGCTCTGCAGGTAGGCGGCGCGCGCCAGGCGCATTTCCGAGAGATCCTGCATCAGGTGGTTGACCGCGCTCATGCGATCCATGCGGTAGGACAGGTTGTTGATGGAGTCCCAGCCTGCCCAGAAGATCAGAAGGCTCATCAGCAGCAGCAGGCCGAAGCCCGTCATCAGTTTTCTGCCGACACTCAGATTGGCAAGCCAGCGATACATAGGACGCACTCCTGATTCGTGAGGGGGATGGGACGTCTCGTGCAACGCGCTGCGCGTTCAGGGGCAGGCATGCCGCGGTTCGGCTCCCCTTCGATCAGGAACCACCGGCGCATGGCGAGGTGGAGGTTTTGCGGAGGCAGGCAACGAGAAAAAGTCATGGGTGGTCGTTATTCTTTTCGGCAGCTCGAATGGCTGATCGGCGCCGTTTTATTGGGGTAGGACGTGAATCTGAGCCTGTGCGAGAACCTGGCAAGTGGCACGAGGGTGCTTGGGACTATGGCAGGGCGTTATAAATCCATCCAATGCATTTTTAATGGATTTTGTTTTGTTTTACGCATTAATTGGGCGCATGAAATTGCTTGCCGTCGCGTGTTGCCGCCGCTGTTCGAGCCGTTAGTCGCAATGAACGAACCAGGCCAAATTGCTCAGGTCATCTGCTTCAGGTTCCATGAAACCTGGCCAGGAGGGATGACCATGCTCGCGCAATTGCCCGCTGCATTTCGTGATCTGCAACTACCGCTGCGCCTGAAATTATGGGACGGCAAGCAGATCGATCTGGGGCCGAAACCCAGGGTGACGCTGGTGGTGAAAGATCCCGCGCTGGTCATGCAACTGGCTCACCCCAGCCTGGATGCGCTGGGCGCGGCCTATGTCGAAGGCCGGGTGGATCTGGAAGGCCCCATAGAAGAGGCGATCGAAGTCGGTGACGCGCTGAGCACGGCGCTGCTCGGTGATGAATCCACCTCCACCGAGTTGTACACCGTCCACGACAAGGGTAGTGACGCCGCCGCCATCAGTTACCACTACGACCTGTCCAATGAGTTCTACCGCCTGTGGCTGGATCGCGACATGGTCTACTCCTGCGCCTATTTCGAAACCGGCCAGGAAGACCTCGACCAGGCCCAGCAGGCCAAGTTGCGTCACCTGTGTCGCAAGCTGCGCCTGCAGCCAGGCGACAGATTGCTCGACGTCGGTTGTGGCTGGGGCGGCCTGGCGCGTTTCGCCGCACGCGAGTTCGATGTCGAGGTCTACGGCATCACCCTGAGCAAGGCGCAGCTGGAGCTGGGGTTGCAACGTGTGGCCGAGGAGGGGCTCAGCGAACGCGTCACCCTGGAACTGCTGGATTACCGCGACCTGCCGCAGGACGGACGCTTCGACAAGGTGGTCAGCGTCGGCATGTTCGAGCACGTCGGCCATGCCAATCTGCTGCTGTATTGCGAGCGTCTGTTCGGTGCGGTCAGACCCGGTGGCCTGGTGATGAACCATGGCATTACCTCGCGTTTCACCGACGGCCGCCCGGTGGCGCGTGGTGCGGGCGAGTTCATCGACCGCTACGTCTTTCCCCAGGGTGAGTTGCCGCACCTGGTGACCATCGCCAAGGCGATCAGCGAGGCCGGGCTGGAGGTCGTCGATGTCGAGAGCCTGCGTCTGCATTACGCGCGCACGCTGCAGTTGTGGAGTCAGGGCCTGGAGCGACAGTTACAGGCCGCCGCGCAGTGGGTGCCGGAAAAGTCGCTGCGCATCTGGCGTTTGTACCTGGCCGGCTGCGCCTACGGCTTCCAGCATGGCTGGATGAACCTGCACCAGATTCTCGCGGTGAAACCCTACGCGGACGGCCATCACGACCTGCCATGGAGCCGCGCTGACCTCTATCGCTGATGGGGTAACATGCGGCAGTCCTCGCCATCGAGCTGCCCATGTCCACGTTGCTGCAACGCCATCGCGTGCTCTTCACCGTCCTGCCGATTCTGGTCGGGCTGGTGTTGAGCGTGTGGCTCGCCGGGCGTTATGCCGAGCAGCGTGCATGGGTCGAACGCAGCCTGGAGGCGCGCGGTCAGCTGCAACTCTATGCGCAGTCGATTCGCACGCTGGTCGAGCGCTTCAACTCGGTGCCGGAGGTGCTGTCGCTGGACAGCGATATCCGCAGCCTGCTGCGTGCGCCGGAGGATCGCCACCTGCGCATGGCGCTCAACCTGCGTCTGGAGCGCCTGAACAAGGCGGCCGGTTCCACCGTTCTGTACCTGCTCGACACCCAGGGTGAGACGCTGTCGGCCAGCAACTGGCGCGACTGGAGCAGCTTCGTCGGCAACAACTACGCCTTCCGCCCCTATTTCCAGAATGCGTTGCGCGAAGGTGGTGCCCGTTACTTCGCCGTCGGTGTGACCACCGGCATACCCGGCTACTTCCTGTCCCATGTCGTGCGTGACGACGATGGCAGCCTGATCGGCGTGTTGGTGGTCAAGCTGGAGCTGGAGGAATTGCAGCGCGAATGGGTGGATCAACCCGGCGTGCTGCTGGTGGCCGACAGTCACCAGGTGGCGATTCTCAGCAATCGTCCGGCCTGGCGTTTTCGTACCTTGCAGGCACTGGACGATCAGGCGCGCGCCGAGCTGATCGACGTGCGCAAATACGCCGAGCAGGCGCTCAAGCCCTTACCCAGCCGTGTTCATCGCTATATCGACGACGAGACGGCCTGGACGCGCCTGGACGGCCCCGATGGGCCGCGCGATTACCTCTGGCAGCGGATGACGTTGCCCGATGAAGGCTGGACGCTGCATCTGCTCAGTGATCCCAGCAACCTGGCCGATGCTCGCCTCAGCTACAGCCTGGCGGCGGCCGGTGCCTGGCTGGCGCTGACTTTCCTGCTGCTGTTCCTCGCCCAGCGGCGCAAGAACCTGCGTCTGCAGGCGAACATTCGCGAGCGCCTGGAGCGCGAAGTGGAGTTGCGTACCGCCGAGCTGCGCCAGGCCCAGGAGGGCTTGGTGCATGCGGCCAAGATGGCGGCGCTGGGGCAGATGTCAGCGGCCATGGCGCATGAGATCAACCAGCCGCTGACCGCCTTGCAGATGCAGCTGGGCAGCCAGCGGCTGTTGCTCGAAAGCGGGCGGCCCGAGGCCATGCGCGAAGGCCTGCAACGCATGGATGGCTTGTTGCAACGCATGGCGGCGCTGACCGGGCATTTGAAGACGTTCGCCCGCAAGACCCCGGCCGGCCTCAGTGAGCGCTTGCGCCTGGGCGACGTGCTGGAGCAGGCGCTGCAATTGCTGGCGCCGCGCATTCGCAGCGAGCAGGTGGAGCTGCACGTCGAGGTGGCCGCCGATGCGTTGGTTCTGGGCGATGCCATTCGCCTGGAGCAGGTGCTGCTCAACCTGCTGCACAACGCGCTGGATGCGATGGTCGACAGCGAGCGGCGCAGCCTCGACGTGCGCATCGTGCGGCTGGGTGATGAGTGCCGCCTGATGGTCGAGGACAGCGGTGGCGGGATTGCCGAAGAGACCTTGGGCCACGTGTTCGAACCCTTCTTCACCACCAAACCGGTGGGTCAGGGCCTGGGCCTGGGTCTGGCGGTGTCCTATGGCATTGTGCGGGAACTGGGCGGCACGTTGAGCGCAACCAATGGTGAGCACGGCGCGGTATTCACCTTGAGCCTGCCGGCCGCGCCGTAGGGTGCGCCGTGGCACGGCAGCCATCGATGCGCCATGGGTTATGCCTCTGCGCTATGACATTACCGGTGCGCGCAGCGCACCCTACGGTCTGTCGCCGTTGCGCCGAGGGTGACGCTCGTCACACCCGGGGTTGCTCCCCTGGAATTCATCCGGGCTACACTGCCGCGGTTCATAACGGGAGGTGCCATGAGCGATCAGGTGATAGTGGTCGATGACGAAGCGGCGATTCGCGAGGCGGTTCAGCAGTGGCTGGAGCTGTCTGGCTTCGAGGTGCGCACCTGTAGCAGTGCCAGAGAAGCGTTGGCGCTGGTCGACCGCGACTATCCCGGTATCGTCGTCAGCGATGTGCGCATGCCGGGCAGCGATGGCCTGCAATTGCTGGACAAGCTGCTGCAAGTAGATGCCGACCTGCCGGTGATTCTGGTCACGGGCCATGGCGACGTGCCGATGGCGGTGCAGGCGTTGCGTCAGGGTGCTTACGATTTCATCGAGAAGCCCTTCACCCCCGAGCGTTTGCTCGATAGCGTGCGCCGCGCGCTGGACAAGCGCCGCCTGGTCTGTGAGAACCGCCAACTGCGTCGTCAGGTGGCCGACAAGGGCCGCATCGAAAACCAGCTGATCGGCATTTCCCGGCCGATGGAAAATCTGCGGCGGCAGATCCTCGAACTGGCCGGCACCTCGGTCAACGTGCTGATTCGCGGTGAAACCGGCAGCGGCAAGGAACGCGTCGCGCGTTGCCTGCACGACTTCAGCCCGCGTGCCGGCAAGGCCTTCGCCGCGCTCAACTGCGCAGCGATTCCGGAAACCATCTTCGAGAGCGAGCTGTTCGGCCACGAGAGCGGCGCCTTTACCGGTGCCCAGGGCCGGCGCATCGGGCGTATCGAGCACGCCGACGGCGGCACGCTGTTCCTCGATGAGGTGGAAAGCCTGCCGCTGGCGCAGCAGGTCAAGCTGCTGCGCGTGTTGCAGGAGAAAACCCTGGAGCGCCTGGGCTCGAACAAGAGCATCAAGGTCGACCTGCGGGTGATCAGCGCGGTCAAACCGGATCTGCAGGACGAGGTGCGCGCCGGGCGTTTCCGTGAGGATCTGCTCTATCGCCTCAACGTCGCCACCCTGCACATTCCGCCGCTGCGTGATCGCCGCGAAGACATTCCGTTGCTGTTCGAGCACTTCGCCGCCGAAGCTGCGCTGCGTCATGAGCGTGAGGCGCCGCCACTGCCACCGAGCGAGCTGGCGCGGCTGCTCAGCCATGACTGGCCTGGCAACGTGCGTGAGTTGGCCAACGCTGCCGAGCGTCATGCGCTGGGGCTTTCCAATTCGTCCTCGAACGAGCAGGTGGTGGATCAGTCACTGGCGCAGCAGATGGAGACCTTCGAGGCGCAATGCCTGCGCAACGCCCTGCTGCAATGCCAGGGCAACATTGCGGCGGTGATGGAGATGCTGCAACTGCCACGCCGCACCCTCAACGAGAAGATGCAGCGCCATGGCCTGAGCCGCAGCGATTACCTGCCTGGCGGCGAAGAAATATAGGGTGGCGTGGGGCGAACGCACCCTAGAACGGCGGTGTTCGCTCGGTGCGCATGGCGCACCCTACGGGAGCCTCTGCCATAAGCGGAATTTTGCCTATGGCCGCGTTCGAGGTCGGCGGAATCTTGCGCACCTCTCTCCGTGTTCGTTGTTGAAACCCCTCTGGCCCGGGGTTTTCCGGTTCTGGCATGACGCCTGCTAAAGGCTCTGTGTGCCTAGGTTCATGTCTGAGCCGGCAACCATAACAACAATGGAGATTTTCCCCCATGCGACTGACCAAGCGTCTGAGTCTGTTCGCCGCTGCCGCGGCCATCACTGCCAGCACTGCGGCCATTGCCGCTCCCACCTTCATCAACGTCCTCACCGGCGGCACCAGCGGGGTCTACTACCCGATTGGCGTGGCCATGTCGCAGATCTATGGCAACAACATCGAGGGCGCGAAAACCTCGGTACAGGCGACCAAGGCCTCGGTGGAAAACCTCAACCTGCTGCAGTCCGGCCGTGGCGAAATCGCCTTTGCCCTGGGCGACTCGGTGGAAGACGCCTGGAACGGCGTGGAAGACGCAGGCTTCAAGGCGCCGCTGACGCGCATTCGCGCCATCGCCGCGACCTACCCGAACTACATCCAGATCGTTGCCAGCAAGGAATCCGGGATCAAGACCCTGGAAGACCTGAAAGGCAAGCGCATCTCCGTCGGTGCACCGAAGTCGGGTACCGAGCTCAACGCCCGGGCGATCTTCGAGGCTGCCGGCCTGAGCTACAAGGACATGGGCCGTGTGGAATTCATGCCCTACGCCGAGTCGGTCGAGCTGATCAAGAACCGCCAGCTGGACGCTACCCTGCAGTCGTCCGGCCTGGGCATGGCGGCCATCCGTGACCTCGCGTCGATGGTGCCAATCACCTTCGTCGCCATCCCTGAAGAGGTCGTGGCCAAGATCGACAGCCAGGCCTACCAGGCCAAGGTCATCCCGGCCGGCACCTACGACGGCCAGGATCAGGACGTGCCGACCGCGGCCATCGTCAACCTGCTGGTCAGCCACGAGAAGGTCTCCGACGACGTTGCCTACCAGATGACCAAGCTGCTGTTCGACAACCTTCCGCGTCTGCGTACCGCCCATTCCGCGTCCAACGACATCAGCCTGGAAGCGGCTACCGAGGCGCTGCCGATTCCGCTGCACCCGGGCGCCGAGCGCTTCTACAAGGAAGTCGGCGTTCTCAAGTAACAGGGATGCCTGGAGAGCCGGATCGAGAGTCCGGCTCCCTTCGTCACCGTATCGGCGTCCGGTCGTTGCCTGGCGGTAATGACCCGCTGTTATTCCAGCTGCATCGAGAGTCTATCCATGAGCGATCATCCAGGTCTGACCGGTAACCCCAGTCAGTGGCCCAAGGCCGTGTTTTACGTCGCGATCCTGTTTTCGGTCTATCAGATCATCGGGGCCGCGTTCCATCCGTTCTCCAGCCAGGTGCTGCGTGCCGGGCACGTCGGCTTCGTGCTGCTGATGGTTTACCTGTGCTTCCCGTCGCACGGCCAAGGCCGGCCATGGGCTCCGGTGGCCTGGGCTCTGGGCTTGGCTGGTATGGGCACGGCGCTCTACCAGTGGTACTTCGAGGCGGATCTGATCCAGCGCTCGGGTGACCTCACCACCTTCGACATGGTGGTCGGCATCACCTTGCTGGTGCTGGTGTTCGAAGCGGCGCGACGGGTCATGGGCCTGGCCTTGCCGATCATTTGCGGTTGCTTCCTGGCGTATGGACTGTTCGGCGAGTATTTGCCGGGCGACCTGGCGCACCGTGGCTACGACCTCGACCAGATCATCAACCAGCTGTCCTTCGGTACCGAAGGGCTCTATGGCACGCCGACCTATGTGTCGGGTACCTACATCTTCCTGTTCATCCTGTTCGGCGCCTTCCTCGAGCAGGCCGGGATGATCAAGCTGTTCACCGATTTCGCCATGGGCATGTTCGGTCACAAGACTGGCGGCCCGGCCAAGGTATCGGTGGTGACTTCGGCCCTGATGGGCACCATCACCGGTTCGGGTGTGGCCAACGTGGTCACCACCGGCCAGTTCACCATTCCGCTGATGAAGCGTTTCGGCTACAAGGGCACCTTCGCCGCTGCCGTGGAGGCTTCGGCCAGCATGGGCAGCCAGATCATGCCGCCGATCATGGGCGCCGTGGCGTTCATTATGGCCGAGACCATCAACGTGCCATATGTGGAGATCGCCAAGGCGGCGCTGATCCCGGCCCTGCTGTGGTTTGGCTCGATCTTCTGGACCGTGCACCTGGAGGCTCAGCGCCTGAAGCTGACCGGCCTGCCGAAAGAAGAGTGCCCGGATCCGTTCGCGGCCATCAAGGAGCGCTGGTACCTGCTGATTCCGCTGGGCGTGCTGGTGTATCTGCTGTTCGCCGGTTTCACCCCGATGTTCTCCGGCACCGTGGGCCTGGCCCTGACCGCCATCGTGATTCTGGGCACGGCCATCGTCATGCGTGCCAGCAACCTGTGGCTGAAGATCGCCTTCTGGATCGCCCTGGGTCTGGTCAGTTCCGGCTTCCTCAAGTACGGCATCGGTGTGGTGTTCGGTGTGATCGGCGTGCTGGTTGCCGGCTGCTTCTACGTCAAGGGCGGCCGTGAAACCCTGCGCGCCTGCGTCTGGGCGCTGGCCGATGGCGCGCGCCATGCGGTACCGGTCGCCGTCGCCTGCATCCTGGTGGGTGTGATCATCGGCGTCGTGTCGCTGACCGGCATCGCCACCACCTTCGCGGGCTACATCATGGCCATCGGCGAGAACAATCTGTTCCTGTCGCTGGTGCTGACCATGCTCACCTGCCTGGTGCTGGGCATGGGCATTCCGACCATTCCCAACTACATCATCACCAGCGCCATCGCCGCGCCGGCGCTGCTGGAGCTGGGTGTGCCGCTGATCGTCTCGCACATGTTCGTCTTCTACTTCGGCCTGATGGCCGACCTGACACCGCCAGTGGCGCTGGCCTGCTTCGCCGCGGGTTCGATCGCCAAGGAAAACGGCTTGAAGATCAGCCTGTGGTCGGTGCGTATCGCCGCGTGTGGCTTCGTCGTGCCGTTCATGGCGGTGTACGACCCGGCGTTGCTGATGCAGGGCGACGACTGGGGCGCGATCATCTACATGTTGCTCAAATCGGTGTTTGCCGTGGGCCTGTGGGGCATGGCGGTGGTGGGCTACTTCTCGGCGCCGATGCGCGCGTGGGAACGCCTGCTGATCTTCGCCGCCGGTGCCTCGCTGGTGATCCCGGCCTCGGTATTCAGCTATGACCTGCTGGGCCTGTACAGCGTGACCACCGATGAAATCGGCTTCCTGGTCGCGGCGGTGGTCATCGCCCTGCACGTGCTGCGCGCTCGTCGCCAGCTGGCGCCGGCGGCCGCGTGATCGGATTGTGCCTGGGGTTGGCCGGGGTGGTCTGGGCAGAACTGCCCGTGCCGGCCTTCACCCTGGCCTGGACGCACACCATCGAGAAGATTCGCTGGGAAGAGGATTACCGCGTCACTGCCGAAGGCCTGGTTCTCGGTGAGGCGCGGGTCAAGGGTTCCGGCGCCGGTATGGAGATTCCCGACGGCGCCGAACTGCGCAATGGCAGCTGGCACTACCAGCGTCAGCTACCGCCTTTGCAACCCCTGCGAGTGGGGCGTACGCCCGAAGCCGGGGATTACCAACTGTGTATCGACCAGCGTTGTCGCCCGATGAGCGACTGGCTAGGCCCGCCACAAGCGAGCCAGCCAACGCTGGAACTCTGGAGCTGCGAGCTGGGCTCCGCCTCGTCTGACGCGAAGTAGGTTCGCCAGAGCGAACCAGGCTCCCGGCGCCACAAGCGTCGGTGGAAAAGAAGAGAACCCCCATATGGTGTGAGCCTGTGGGGGTTTTGTTCTTTATGCTGTCTAAGAACCTGTTCACGATCTGCTGCGCGTCGGCCATGCTGCGTTGAAACCAAGCTCAAAATGCTCATTTACAGCTTGTAAACTGTGCTTTTTCGCCTGATTTCGCCTTGCCTGGCTCTAGCTCGCGAGATCGTGAACAGACTCTAAGCTTTTTCAGACCCTTGCACTGGAGCACCACCATGCGTCGTCACACCCGTTGCGCCTTGTTTCTCACCTTCGCCCTGGCCCCAGCACTGGCCAGCGCCGTACAGCTGCAGCCCGGTGTCTGGGAGGTCAGCGCGCACAACATGCAAGTCGGCGGTCAGGCGATGCCGGGCATGGATCAGATCCTCGCGCAGATGAAGAACCTGCCGCCGGAGCAGCGCCAGATGATGGAAGGCATGATGGCCGAGCGCGGCGTGAAACTCGGTGCCGGCGGAGTGCAAATCTGCCTGACCGAAGAGCAGATCAAGGCGCAGGACATTCCCCTGCAGGATCCCAACTCCGGTTGTAACCAGCAGATCACCGAACGCAGCGGCAACCTGTGGAAATTCCGTTTCACCTGCCCGCAGGCTCAGGGTGAAGGGGAGACACGTTTCATCAGCGACAAGGAATTCACCACCCAGGTCAAAGGTACCTACAAAGGTCAGCCAAGCAGCATGGAGAGTCAGGCGCGTTGGATCGGGGCGGATTGTGCGGCGCTTAAATAAAACTGATATTGATTTGCAGATGTAATTTATTTGTATTGACGGGTGTAACGGCTTGTTGCGAGAATTTTGTCGATAATTATTAGCATTTGCAATGTGCGAGTGCGCCAGTGAGGCACCCAGCTGCAAAGGGACTATCCGCGGCTATCGACAGCGCATCAGGAGTACACCCCTTTGTTCAGCAAAAAGACCCACCTGGCTGTGGCCATCGCGGCTGCTTGCAGCTTTACCCAGGCCATGGCCGAGGAAACCAACCAGCTGGAGCTGGACGCCCAGACTGTCGTCGGCAGCAGTGCCGCCGCTGATCGCGACAGCTACCGTGCCCAATCGAGCAGCGCCGCGACCAAGCTGGATCTGACCCCACGGCAGACGCCGCAGGCGGTTTCCACACTCAGCGGCGCGCAATTGCGCGACTTCAATCTCACCAGCGTCAACGACGCGCTCAAGGCCGTGCCGGGCGTGCAGGTGCAGGAAGTCGAGACGGATCGCACCTATTACACCGCGCGTGGTTTCGACATCACCAACTTCCAGTACGACGGCATCTCCGTGCCGTTCGTCTATGGCAACGTCGAGGGTGATCTGGATACCGCCATGTACGAGCGGGTCGAGGTGATTCGCGGCGCCAACGGCCTGATCTCCGGCACCGGCAACCCTTCGGCGACCGTCAACTTCGTGCGCAAGCGCCCGACGGCAATCCCGCAGGCACGGGTCGACCTGACCGCCGGCTCCTGGGACAAACGCCGTATCGATACCGACGTATCCGGCGCGCTCAACGACGCTGGCACGTTGCGCGGCCGCGTGGTGTACGCCAACGAAAACAAGAACTCCTACCTCGACCGCTATTCGCGCGAGAAGAACATGTTCCATGGCGTGCTGGAGTTCGATCTGAATGACAGCACGATCTTCACCCTCGGCCACACCCTGCAGACCAGCGATGCCAACATCGCCGATGTGGGGGGCGCTGCCGTTGGTCTATCAGGATGGTGGCAAGACCAACTATTCGCGCTCCACCAGCACCGCCACTGACTGGGCTTATTGGGACAATCAGGAAAATCGCACCTTCGCCGAACTGGCGCATACCTTCGCCAACGGCTGGCAGGCCAAGACCGTGCTCACGCGTGTGGAGAAGAAGAGCGACGGTTCGATGTTCTACATCTACGGCACGCCCAATCGTGCGACCGGCGCCGGTCTGTATTCCTACCCTTCCGAGTACAAGGAAAAGAACACCCAGCTGATCGCCGACCTGCAGGCCAGCGGCCCCTTCAGCCTGGCCGGACGCGAGCATGAGGCGACGCTGGGTGCCAGTTGGTCGCGCTCCGAACTCGAGGATCGTTCCTGGTACGACTCGACTACCGGCACCATGCTGCCGCCACTGGAGGACTGGAGCGGCGATTACGCGAAACCGCGCAATGACAACGGCAGCGCCGGCAGCGATTTCACCGACCGCATGAAGAGTGCCTACGCTGCGGCACGCTGGAGCCTGACCGACGATCTGAGCCTGATCACGGGCGCCCGCGTGATCGACGTGAGGAGCAACGGCATCAACTACAGCCTGGCCAAGTCCTCGAAGAACAGTGGCAAGGTCGTACCCTATGCTGGCGTGGTCTACGACCTCACCGAACAGTACTCGCTGTACGCCAGCTATACCGAGATCTTCGATCCACAGACCAAGGTCGATATCACCGGCTCACGTCTGGCGCCGGTAGAGGGTGTCAACTATGAGGCCGGCATCAAGGGCGAGCTGTTCGACGACAAGGTCAACGTTGCCTTGTCGGTATTTCGCACCGAGCAGGACAACTTTGCCGAGCAGGCCGGTGTCATTGGGGGCGTGGCCTACTACCGCGCTATCGAAGGCCTGACCAGCGAAGGCTACGAGCTGGAGTTTTCCGGTGAACCGCTGGATGGGTTGCAGCTCAGCGCCGGCTACACCTTCGTCGACATCACCGATGCCGATGACGCGCATGCCGTGACCTACTCGCCGAAGCACATGGTCAAGGCCGCGGCTACCTATCGCGTACCGGGTATGGACAAGCTCAAGGTGGGCGCTGCCGTGCGCTGGCAGGACAGCATAAAAACCGCAGTACCGTTGACGGCCGATGATGGCCGCACTTCCATCGGCAGTGCCGACGTCACGCAGAAGGCCTACGCCGTAGTCGACCTGATGGCCAGCTACGACATCGACCCGAACTGGAGCGTGTCGGCCAACCTCAACAACCTCACCGACGAGAAGTACCTGAGCAGCCTGTACTGGACTCAGGCCTATTACGGCGCACCGCGTAACGTCAGTGCCACCCTGACCTGGAAGTACTGACTGGAAGGGCGGCCCTCGGGCCGCCCTGCTGGTTGACGAGAAAATCTCATGCGTCCGATTCTGGTATTGCTGCACCGCTGGTGCGGCCTGTTCATCGCCCTGTTCCTGTTTACCGCCGGTTTGACCGGCGCCGTCATTTCCTGGGATCACGAACTGGACGAGTGGCTCAATCCACACTTGTTCGACGCGCAGAGCGCCGGCCCGGCCCAGGATCCGCTGCAATTGGTCGATGCGCTGGAGGCACGCGACCCGCGCCTGCAGGTGAGCTTCATGCCGCTGGCGCTGGAGCCGGGCCATGCGCTGGGGATCTTCGTCGACCCGCGTATCGATCCTGCGACGGGCAAGGCGTACAAGCTGGGCTTCAACCAACTCGGGGTCGATCCGGTAACCGGCGATATTCAGGGGCAGCGTGAGTGGGGCGCGATTTCCCTGAGCCGGGAGAACCTGCTGCCGTTTCTCTACAAGCTGCATTACAGCCTGCATATCCCCGAGGGTTTCGGCATCGAGCTGGGCGTGCTGTTCTTCGGCATCGTCGCCCTTGTCTGGTGCCTGGATTGCTTGGTGGCGCTGTGGCTGTCGTTCCCCAACCTGCGCAGCTGGCGCAAGTCGTTCGCCTTTCGCTGGCGCCAGGGTGGCTACAAGCTGAACTTCGATCTGCATCGCTCGGGCGGCGTCTGGGTCTGGCTGTTGCTGCTGATCCTCGCTGTCACCTCGGTATCGATGAACCTCGAACGCCAGGTGGTTCGCCCGCTGGTGGAGCTGTTCTCGCCGCTGACGCCGAGCCCCTTCGCCAGCCGCACGCCGGTGACTCTGGACGAGCAGATCGTGCCGCAACTCGACCGGCGCCAGGCCATCGCCGTCGCCTCGGCCGAAGCCCGGCGTCTTGGCTGGCAGGCGCCGCCCGGTGGGTTGTTCCACTCGGCCGAATTCGGTGTCTATGGCGTCGGCTTCTATGCGCCGGGCGATGATCATGGCAGTGCCGGCCTGGGCAACCCGTGGATCTACGTCGACAGCCGCAGCGGCGAACTGGCCGGCGCGCACGTGCCGGGCACCGGCAGCGCCGGCGATATCTTCCTGCAGGCGCAGTTCCCGCTGCACTCCGGGCGCATCATCGGTCTGCCAGGGCGCATCCTGGTGTCGTTGCTGGGGCTGGTGGTGGCGGGGCTGTCATTGACCGGGCTGGTGATCTGGGCGAAGAAGCGGCGCTCGCGTGTGCTGGCCGATCAGCGCAGCCGCGCTGCGTCACAGGCCATGGCGTAGGCGCAGCGCCGCGACCAGTTCGGCGCGCTCCTGGAGAAAGCGGTCGAAGGCCGCGATCACCTGCGGGTGGTTGATGCTCGACAGGTAATAGTGATCGCGCACGTGATCCAGCTCGGGATCGAAGACCAGGATATCGGCCGGCAGGCGCATCTTGCGCAGTTGATGGGCGACCACCTGCGGGTTGAGGTAGACGGCATCGACGCGGTCACTGACGGCCATGCGCAACAGCGAGTCGATCTGGTTGGCCTGGATCAGCCGGATGCGCCCGGAGCGAACGTCCGCCAGGTAGGGCCAGGGGGTGAAGCCGTTCTGCGTACCGAGCAGGCGGATGTGCCCCTTGCCCAACCCCAGGTAGTTCGGTTTAAGCAGAATGCCGTCGATGTAGGGCGCGGCCGGCTGGCTGTAGTGAATGTCATGGCCGGCTTTCTGGTTCGCGTTCCATTGCGGGTGATCGGGAAACTTGAGATCGACCCGGCCGGAGAGAAAATCACTGAGCAGCCGTCGCACCGGCAGCGGCGTGTAGACGAAGTGGTAGCCGTACTCCTCGGCGAAGGCATCCAGCAGATCGCGTGCGTAGCCGCGGTACTCGCCGTTCTGCACGTCGGAATACGGCTGATAGGGCTGCAACTCGACGCCGACGCGAAGCTCCTCCTGCGCCAGGACGGGCCAGGCGTACAGGCTGAGACAGAGCAGGATGAACAATCTTTTCATGAAGGTGCGACCGACTACGGAGCGGCCCCTTAACCATAGCTCAGAGGATGGGTGAGATCAGTCGCGCCACGCGCATGCCCAGTTGCTGCAGGCGATGCACGTTGCGCCGGTCGGCATTGACCAGTTCGCGCGAGCGGCTGAAGTCCTCTTCCAGCATGTCGGCGACCTTGGCGTTGAAGCCTTCGTCGAAGGTCAGCAGGCTGACCTCGAAATTCAAGCGGAACGAGCGATTGTCCAGGTTGGCGCTGCCCAGCACGCAGGCGTCGTGGTCGATCAGCAAGGCCTTCTGGTGCAGGAAGCCGGGTTGGTAGCGGAATACCCGCACTCCGGCACGCAACGCCTCGAAGGCATACAGGCTGGAAGCGGCGTAGACGATGCGATGATCCGGGCGCGCCGGCAGCAGCAGGCGTACGTCGACGCCGCGCATCACCGCCAGGCGTAGCGCGGCGAACAGCGCCTCGTCGGGCACGAAGTACGGGCTGCTCAGCCAGACCCGTTCGCGCGCCGCATGAATCGCCTCGACGAACAGCAGCGAGCAGGTTTCCTGCGGGTCGGCCGGGCCGCTGGCGATCACCTGGCAGAGCAGGCCGGGCTCGTCCTGCTTGCTCGGCATCAAGAGCGGCGGCAACTGCTGGCAGGCCCAGTACCAGTCTTCGGCGAACGCCTCCTGCAGGCTGGCCACCACCGGCCCGCGTACCTCCACGTGGGTGTCGCGCCAGGGCGAGAGCGGCGGTTTCTGGCCGAGGTATTCGATGCCGACGTTGAGGCCGCCGAGAAAGCCGATCTCGCCGTCGACCACGACGATCTTGCGGTGGTTGCGGAAATTCAGCTGGAAGCGGTTGAACAGCCCGGAACGGGTAGGGAAGGCGTGCACCTGTACGCCGCCACGGCGCAGGCGGTCGATGAAGGCGCTGGACAGCGAGTGGCTGCCGACGCCGTCGTACAGCACATGCACCTTCACCCCGGCGGCCGCGCGCTCCAGCAGGATGTCGTGCAGGCGCCGGCCGAGGCTGTCATCGCGGATGATGAAGAACTGCAGCAGGATCACCTGCTGGGCGCTGGACAGGGCTTCGAAGAGGGCGGCGAAGGTGGCCTCGCCATCGATCAGCAACTCGGCGCGGTTACCGGTCAGGCCGGGCAGGTGCGACAGCCGGGGCAGGGCGCGCAGGCGATCATAGGCTGGTGACAGGTGCGCGGCCTTGGCCTCTTCGACCCAGGGGCGCCAGTCCTGTGCGGCCATGGCGTGGTGCATCTCCTTGTCCGCTTCGCGGCGCGCCTTCACGTAGGCGTCGAAGCGGCTGCGGCCGAAGATCAGGTACGGCAGCAGGGTCAGGTACGGCATGAAGAACAGCGACAGGCCCCAGGCCAGCGCGCCCTGGGCGGTACGCACGGTGAGCACGGCATGGATGGCCGCAAGCGTGCCGAGCGCGTGAATGGTGGCGATCAGGTAGGCGAACAGGTGGGGAATGCCGAAATCCGCAGGCATGCAGGGGCGTCCTTCGCATGGGCTGTGTGCAGCTGACCACGGGCTTTGCGCGGTGTTCGCCGACCATCCTGCCACGGCTACCCAGGGAATGGCAGTGGCGGGCAAATTGCCATGCCCTGGGGAATTATTCGGGTGCTTCACGTGTCTTGAGATCTGAGTGAGCGGAATTCATGTGTTACCCTCCCCGGTTCGACCCGTTTGTGGGTCGTCTTTAATTGGAGGAGGGCATCCGTCCTGTTCACGCTCGTCTAGCGAGTAAAAAACGCATC
Organism: Pseudomonas berkeleyensis; assembly: GCF_014109765.1. Lineage (NCBI taxonomy): Bacteria > Pseudomonadati > Pseudomonadota > Gammaproteobacteria > Pseudomonadales > Pseudomonadaceae > Pseudomonas > Pseudomonas berkeleyensis. The sequence continues at coordinate 5,538,822 of NZ_CP059139.1, read as the reverse complement.
AAGGAGCACGCCACGTATGGGAAACGTCCCTTCGCATGACACGACCCCGCCATCCCCTGTGGAAGCCGCAGACGGCATTCCAGCACCGTCCGGTGAAGCCAATCTGATCGACACCGACTACGTCATCGGCCAGGACAACATCAAAGGGCAGTTCGTCTTCGCCCTCGACATCCACGGCAAAGTTTTCACCATCTCCGCGCTGGTCGCGGTCATCTTCGTCATCCTCACCCTCGCGCTGCAGACCGAAGTCGAGCCTCTGTTCACCGCATTGCGTGACTGGCTCACGCACCATATGGCGTGGTTCTTCCTCGGCGTTGCCAACATCTTCGTGCTGCTCTGTCTTGGTCTGATCGTCTCGCCGCTGGGCCGGGTGCGTATCGGCGGCAGGGACGCGACGCCGGACTTTTCCTACCTGACCTGGTTCGCCATGCTGTTCGCCGCCGGCATGGGCATCGGCCTGATGTTCTACGGCGTGGCTGAGCCGGTGTCGCATTACACCGCTGCCCTCGGTGGCGTGACCGTGGAGAACGGCGTGCGCACCGACTGGGCACCCCTTGGTGGTGCCGCCGGCGATGCTGCCGAGGCGCAGCGTCTGGCCATGGCCGCGACCATCTTCCACTGGGGCCTGCACCCCTGGGCGATCTACGCCATCGTCGCCCTGGCGCTGGCGATCTTCTCCTTCAACAAGGGCTTGCCACTGGCGATCCGCTCGATCTTCTACCCGGTTCTCGGTGAGCGCGTGTGGGGGTGGCCGGGCCATGTGATCGACATCCTCGCGGTGTTCGCCACCCTGTTCGGTCTGGTCACCTCACTGGGTATCGGCGCGGAGCAGGCTGCCGGTGGTATCGAGCACCTGTTCGGCATCGAGGCTACCAACGCCAGCAAGGTATTGCTGATCATCGCCATTACCCTGGTGGCGCTGTGGTCGGTGGTTTCCGGGCTGGAGAAAGGCGTACGCCGGCTTTCCGAGATCAACATCTTCCTGGCCTTCCTGTTGCTCGCTTTCGTCGTCGTCACCGGGCCGACACTGGCCATCGCCCTTGGTTTCTTCGAGAACCTCGGTGCCTACCTGACGCACCTGCCGGCGTTGTCCAACCCGGTCGGGCGTGAAGACGTCAACTTCACCCAGGGCTGGACGGCCTTCTACTGGGCCTGGTGGATCAGCTGGTCGCCGTTCGTGGGTATGTTCATCGCTCGCATCAGCCGTGGTCGTAGCGTGCGTGAGTTCCTTATCGCGGTGCTGCTGGTACCGTCGCTGGTGTCGGTGCTGTGGATGACCACCTTCGGTGGCAGCGCTTTCACCCAGATCGGCGCAGGCTTGGGTGAGGTCGCCGATGCGGCGCTGGAGCTGAAACTGTTCGCCCTGCTTGCCGAGCTGCCGCTGAGCGGCATCATGTCGTTCCTCGCCGTGGTTCTGGTGATCCTGTTCTTCATCACCTCGTCGGACTCCGGTTCGCTGGTGATCGACACCATCACCGCCGGTGGCAAGGTCAACGCGCCCGTGGTTCAGCGGGTGTTCTGGGCCAGCATTGAAGGGGTGATCGCCATCGCCCTGTTGCTCGGCGGCGGTCTGGTGGCGTTGCAGGCGATGGCCGTGTCCACCGGCCTGCCGTTCGCCCTGGTGCTGCTGGTGGGTTGTATCTCGGTGGTACGCGGGCTGATGAGCGAGCCACGCTAGCCGCTTGGCTCATGCCGCAAAAGAACGCGCCTTCGGGCGCGTTCTTTATGGGGCGCCGCCTGGCCTGGGTATGGCCAGCCTCAGCGGGTAGGGTGGGCTTCAGCCCACCAGACAGCTGTGTAGTCGCCCTGAAACGAAAAAGCGCGCCCTGAGGCGCGCTTTCTCATGAGTGCAACAGATGCATCAGGCGCTGACGTCAGCCTGCGCAGCATTGCTCTGTGCCGGCACTGCACTGCCTGCTTCCTGCGCCTGGTTGGCGTAGGACACGGCCGCAGTGAAAACCACGTCGGTGTGCGAGTTCAGCGCGGTCTCGAAGGAGTCCTGCACCACGCTGATGACGAAGCCGATGCTGACCACCTGCATGGCGATCTCGGCATCGATGCCGAACAGGCTGGTCGCCATCGGAATCAGCAGCAGCGAGCCACCGGCCACACCGGATACGCCAGCAGCGGCCAGCGAGGACACCACGCACAGCAGCAGCGCGGTCGGCAGATCCACCGGAATGCCCAGGGTGTGGGTCGCAGCCAGCGCCATCACGGAGATGGTCACGGCCGCACCGGCCATGTTGATGGTGGCGCCCAGCGGGATGGTGATCGAGTAGGTGTCGCGATCCAGCTTGAGCTTCTCGCACAGACGCAGGTTGACCGGGATGTTGGCCGCCGAGCTACGGGTGAAGAAGGCGGTCACCGCGCTCTCGCGCAGAACGGTCATCAGCAGCGGATAGGGGTTGCGACGCATCTTGATGTAGGCGATCAGCGGGTTGATCACGAAGGTCACGATCAACATGCAGCTCACCATCACGATCAGCAGGCGAGCGTAGGTGATTAACGCTTCGAAACCGGAATCTGCCAGGGTGCTGGCGACCAGGCCGAAGATACCGATGGGCGCCAGGTTGATGACGAACTGCACGGCCTTGGTGAAGGCATTGGAGACGTCGGTCAGCATGGTGCGGGTGCTCGGTGCGGCATGGCGCAGGAACACGCCCAGCAGCACGGCCCAGGCCAGGATGGCGATGTAGTTGGAGGTGTTCAGTGCCTGCACCGGGCCGACGAAGATGCTGGTCAGCAGGTTGTGCAGCACCTCGATGATGCTGCCGGGCGGGTTACCCTCGGCGCTGCTGACATCCAGAGTCAGCAAGGTCGGGAACAGGAAGCTGGCGCATACCGCCAGCGCTGCGGCGCTGAAGGTGCTGATCAGGTACATCATCAGCACCGGGCGGATATGGGTGGGTTGATTGCTCTGGCGCGATGCCAGCGAGGCGGTTACCAGCACCAGCACCAGGATCGGCGCCACGGCCTTCAGGGCGAGGATGAACAGCTCGCCGAACAGGCCGACCTTGAGCGCTGCGGCAGGTGCGATCCAGGCCAGCAGGGTGCCGAGTACCAGGCCGATGAAAATGCGCAGCACCAGGCTGGCGTTGGAGTAATAGGCAGCTAGAAGTTTGAGGGCATTCATGAGTCTTACGCTTTCCGTATTCGATTCTTGGCGCCTGGCAAAAACGCTCCCGCTGCCGCGCAGGAAGGTGCGCGCAGAACGGGGTCGCTGCATGGCGGGGGCGTGATTATAGGGATGAGAGGAAAAGCGTGGTGACTTATGTAGGTTCGAGGGTCATGGCAGGGGCTCGCTTATTCTTGTTTTTACGGTTTTTTGGCTTGTGGCCGGTGAAGCTGGGTCGTGCAGGTGAATCCGTAGGGTGTCGCAGGACCTCCTAGGCCGTGCGCACCGCCTGCCGCGCGGGCTTGGAGTTGAAGCGCTTCAGCAACGACTGACGCGCTTCCCACCCGCGCCCTCCGGCGTGATCAGCACTCGACGATATTTACCGCCAGGCCGCCACGGGCGGTTTCCTTGTATTTGGTCAGCATGTCGGCGCCGGTTTCGCGCATGGTCTTAATCACCTTGTCCAGGCTCACGTAGTGCGAGCCGTCGCCGTACAGCGCCATGCGCGCGGCGTTGATGGCCTTGACCGAGGCGATGGCGTTGCGCTCGATGCAGGGGATCTGCACCAGTCCGCCGACCGGATCGCAGGTCAGGCCCAGGTGGTGTTCCATGCCGATCTCGGCGGCGTTCTCGACCTGTTCCGGGGTTCCGCCGAGCACCGCGCACAGCGCGCCGGCCGCCATCGAACAGGCCACGCCGACCTCGCCCTGGCAGCCCACTTCGGCGCCGCTGATCGAGGCGTTTTCCTTGTACAGGATGCCGATCGCACCAGCGGTCAGCAGGAAGTCGATGACACCACGCTCACTGGCGCCGGAAATGGCGTTGGCGTAGTAGTGCAGCACTGCCGGGATGATGCCGGCGGCGCCGTTGGTCGGCGCGGTGACCACGCGGCCACCGGCGGCGTTCTCTTCGTTGACCGCCAGGGCCCAGAGGTTGACCCAGTCGAGCATGCGCAGCGGATCTTCCAGGGAGCTGCGCTGGAAGCCGCCCAGCTTGCGCGCCAGGATCGCCGCGCGGCGACGCACCTTGAAGCCGCCGGGCAGGATGCCCTCGGTGCGGCAGCCACGGTCGACGCAGGCTTGCATCACCTTCCAGATTTCCAGCAGACCGGCATCGGTTTCGTCATCGGTACGCCAGTGGCGCTCGTTGCGACGCATGATCTCGGCGATGCCGATGCCATGTTCGCGGCTCAGGCGCAGCAGATCGGCACCGCTGCGAAACGGCAGCGGCAGGCTGGTGGCGTCCGGGGCGATGACCTTATGTTTGGAGCCGTCGGCGAGAATTGCCTCGCTGACCACGAAACCGCCGCCCACCGAGTAGTAGGTGGCCTCGTGCACCTGGATACCCGCGGCATCGAAGGCGGCGAAGCGCAGGCCGTTGGCGTGCAGCGGCAGCGCCTTGCGGAACATTTTCAGGTCGGCTTTTTCGTCGAAGGTGACGGCATGCTTGCCGGCCAGGACGATGCGTTTGTCGCGACGGATGGCCTCGATATAGCCAGGTACCTGGTCGACATCGACGGTGTCCGGCTCATAGCCGCTGAGGCCGAGCAGCACCGCCTTGTCGCTGCCGTGACCCTTGCCGGTTGCGCCCAGCGAGCCATACAGCTCGGCGGCTACACGGGTCACCTGCGGCATGTAGCCGTGGTTTTCCAGGGCATTGGTGAACAGCACGGCGGCACGCATCGGGCCGACGGTATGGGAGCTGGAAGGGCCTATGCCTACCTTGAACAGGTCGAAAACGCTGATAGCCATGGCGAGAGTTCTTCTTTTATGGGCGCTTCTGAAACCTGGCGACTACGCGCGTTTCAGAGAACCCTTATGTGGGTGAACCACGTGCCCGGCACGCACGTGTGGATAACCCTATCTAAGAACGGCTTTATCGTTATGTATACTGATTTATTTTTAACGTATTCATTAGCATTACTTACCTATTGAGATTTCCTCATGGACATCACCCGCCTTCGCACCCTGCGTGAACTGGCCCGCTGCGGCACCATGGCGGCCACTGCCGAGTCGCTGCACCTCACGCCTTCTGCGGTTTCACAGCAGGTCGCCCAGCTCGAACGCGAAGCCGACGTGGCGCTGATCGAACGACGTGGCCGTGGTGTGGTGCTGACCCCGGCGGGCGAGCGCCTTGTGGGACACGTCGAACGTATCCTGATGGTGCTCGACGAAGCGCGCTCGGAACTGGCGCAGCTGCGCAGCGAGATTGCCGGTGAACTGCGCGTCGCGGCGTTTCCCTCGATTGCCGTGGCCGTGGTGGCGGAAACCGTGCGCGCTCTGCGTGCGGCCTATCCACGGCTGGAAGTGGTGGTGGTGGAGCTGGAGCCGCAGGAAAGCCTGGGCGCCCTGGCCGCCTGGCAGATCGACGTGGCGGTGATCGACGACCTGGCCGTGGAGTTGAACGAGAAGCACGAGAACTACGCACAGATCCCGCTGACCCAGGATCTGTTGCACGTGCTGCTGCCCACCGACCACCCGCTGGCGGCACGCGACGGCCTGACCATCGCCGACCTGCGCGACGAGGCCTGGGCACTGGACTCCACCAGCAGCTCGTTTGGTGAGTTCATCACCAACCTGTGCCGCCGCTCGGGCTACGCGCCAAGGATCAACGCCCACTGCGCCGGTTTCGAGATGGTCGCGGCGATGGTCGCCTCGGGCAACTCCATCTCCGTCGTCTCCGGCTTGCGCCTGGTGCACCCATTGCATGGCGTCACCGCCGTCCGCCTGCTGCCGGGTATCCAGCGCGGCGTCTTCCTCGCCTACCGCAAGGGCGAACGCGATCACCCGGCGGTGAATGTATTCCTCGACGAGGCGGTGTACACCGCCGATAAAGTCCTCGGCCAACCGCAAAGCAACGTGTAGGAGCGGCTATAAGAGTGGCGTAGGAGCGGCTTCAGCCGCGAAGCTTTTGCTCCCCTCTCCCATTCATGGGAGAGGGTGCTTTTGCTGGTACTCACGCGTTGCGTGGACACCGAGAGCTTGCGCTGCTCCGCGTCGTGCCTGGAAGGGTTGTAATGAACGCAGAGCGTGGGAACGATCAATCAACCATCAAGCTTGCCTTCTGAGTTCTACTCTACAGGCATGGCCGTGACGGACTCTTGAGCCGCTTCTGCCTCCAGCTTCGCCCTGTCAGCTTTGCTGATGTACTTGGGTTTATTGCTTTTAGGCGCGAGTTTGGCGTTGGCCTTCTTGGCGTGGGCTTCGAGTAGTTGCTTGATCTTTTTGCGGCGATTCATGGGCTTGTGTCTACGTTGTGCTAAATCGATGGTGTCCACACGTTGTGTGGGTAGCTCGCGCCCCTCTGCGCTGTGCTTGGCGGGGCTAAACCTGCGCGAATCGTAACGGGTGTAGAGCATCTTGGACTGCATTACTAGGCAGAGCTTGGGAGCGATCAAAGCCAAAAGCCTCGCGGCTGAAGCCGCTCCTACAGGGTGGGGCTGGCAGTCAGCTCCAGAGAGCGCTGATCGGCGTATCCCCTGAGTAATGCGTCGCGACCTGCGCCTGCAGCAGTTCACCACAGGCCAGGGCGTCTGTCAGGGCATGGTGTGCCGAGTACAGCGGCAAGCCATAACGCAAACGGCTGTCGGCCAGGCGGATGGAGGTGGGTTCGCGGCCGCGCAGGCGATCCCACCAGCTCACCCTGCGCTTGGGGTGCAGGCGGGCTTCCAGTTCCATGGTGTCGATGATCGGGAAGATCAGCCCTTCGCCCAGGTGCTGGCGCACGGCCTGGTCGAGGAAGCTGCGTTCGATATTACGGTAGTGCACGACCACCACCTTGCCGGCCAGGGCTTCCAGCAACTCTTCGAGCACGCTGGCCAGGCGTGGGGCGTGGCGGATGTCGCTGTGGGTGATGTGGTGGAAGGTGACCGATTCGGCGCTCAGCTCGCCGGTGGGTTTGACCACCCAGTAGCGCGACTCGGCGCAGCGGATACGTTGCAGGCTCAGCGGCACCAGGCCGAGGCTGACGATGGCGTGCTCGCGTGGGTCGAGGCCGGTGGTTTCCACGTCCAGTGCCACCAGCGGCACTTCCGCCAAGGGTGTATCGGCCGCCACGCAGCCGGCGCCGTAGTAGGCCCGCAGGCGCGGGTCGCGGCTGCTTTCGGCGAGGCTGGCGAACAGTTGCGGCCAGTTCTGGGCGGCGCGCTCGCTCATCGCGGGCGGCTCGCCGGTTGCGCCGGGTAGCGAAAGCGCAGGAATTTCTGCGCGTTGCTGATCACCTGGAAGGCTTCCTTGAGGTGCTGGCGTTCGCTGGCGCTGAACTGTTCCGGCTCAATGTAGTTGCTCGGCGCGTTGCCGGCCTCGACTTCACGGGCCTGGTGGCGGACGCGTACCAGGCTGAGGAACTCGAAGGCGTAACGCAGGTGCTCCAGCGCCTCCCTGGGCAGCAGCTTGGTGGCAGCGATGGCGTCGAGGCGATCCAGCGAGTTCTGCGCCTTGGAGCCACAGGCTAGGGCGTGCACGCGGATCAGGTCGGTGAGCGGTGCGGTACCGCGGCCCTTGAGGTTGATGATGTTGCGGTGGCGGCCGTCGGTTTCCATCACGAAGGTGCGGAAGAAACCCAGCGGCGGCGTGCGGTTGAGTGCATTGCGCGCCAGCGCGGCAAGGAAGGCCGGGCTGGTGCTGGCCTTCTGCGCCAGTAGATCCTTGAGGTTCTCCACCAGCTCGGTTTCGCCGTAAAGGCCGTCGAGGTCGAAGAAGATGCTGGCGTTGAGCAGGGTTTCTGGGTTGGGCCGTTCGATCCACTCGCTGAAGTACTGCCGCCATACCTTCAGCGGCTGCCGCCATTTGGGGTTGCTGGCCATGATGCCGCCCTTGCAGTAGCTGTAGCCGCAGGCGGCCAGGCCGTCGCTGACGAACTGCGCCAGTTCGGCGAAGTAGGCGTCGTGCTCGTCGGGGTCGAAGCTATCGTCGAGCACCAGGGCGTTGTCCTGGTCGGTGAGCAGCAGTTGTTCGTCGCGGGCCATGGAGCCGGCGGCCATGAAGCAGTAGGGCACCGGCGGTGGGCCGAGTTTCTGTTCGGCCAGTTCCAGCAGGCGCTGGCTGAAGGCGCGGCCGATACCGCTCATGGCGCTGCCGACCATGTGTGCGCTGGCGTCGTCGGCGACCATGCGCACGAAGGTGGCGCGCAAGTCCGGCAGCAGGCTCTTGAGTCCGTCCACCGAGGTCTTGTTGAAGATGCTGTTGACCAGGTACAGGCTGCTGCGCGACTCGTAGCGAATGATGTCGGCCAGTGCCACCACGCCCACCGGGCGCCGGCGATGGAGGATCGGCAGGTGGTGGATGTTGTTGCGCAACATGCACAGCATGGCCTCGAACACCGAGTCGTCGGCCTGCAGGGTGATGGGGTTGGGCGTCATGATCTGACTGACCGGAGTGTCGCTGGGCAGGCCGGCGGCGACCACGCGGGTGCGCAGGTCGCGGTCGGTGAGGATGCCGGCCATCACCTGGCTCTGCTGCTCGGCCACCTGCACCTGATTCGGGTCGGGCCACTGCGTGCCGGGGTCGACGACGATCACCGAGGACACGCTGTGCTCGGTCATCACCTGCGCCACCTGCTGGATCGGTGTATCCAGCGGCACGCTGACCGGCTTGCGTGAGATCAGCTTGCGCACTTTGATCTTCATCAGCTCGCTGGCCTTGCCGTGGCTGTCTTCCAGGGCGGACTTGAGCCGCGACTGGCCTTCGGCCTCGACGAAGTCGGCAAAGCTGTCGAACTGTTCGCAGAGCTGATGGAACAGGGCACCGGGGATGAAGTAGATCAGGCAATCTTCCAGGGCCGTGGCGCCCAGGCGCACCTTGTTGCCACGCAGCAGGCCGGCCTGGCCGAAGATGTCGCCTTCGGTGAGGCGGTTGTGCAGCTCGCCATTGCGCCGGTGCACTTCTACCGCGCCACTGCGTACGTAGTGCAACTCGTGGATCGGCGCACCGACGGCGAGGATTTCGCTGCCGGCCTTGAAGTAGCCCACTTGCACCTGGCGGGCGATCTCGTCGAGAGTCTGCTCCGGCAGATTGTCGAAGGGGGCGAAGCGATTCAGGTGGTCGCGGATCTCGATCAACTCGATCTGCATGCGGGCCTCGCTGACTGGCTGGCACTACAGGATACGGGCTGCCAGGATGTCAGTGCAAAGCGACTGGCCGTCGTCAACTCAAGGAGAGGTTATGCAGGGTTCGGGGCTTTGGTGGGTGGTGGGTGTGCTGCTGGTGCTCGGCGGCGCAACGGTTTTCTACTACAACCGACTGGTGTTCAACCGTCACCGCGTGGCCGAGGCCGCCAGCGGTATCGACGTGCAGCTCAAGCGCCGCTCCAGCCTGATTCCCGCGTTGGTGGAATGCGTGCGGCAGTACATGGGCTACGAGCAGAGCACGCTCGAGGCGTTGGTTCAGGAGCGCATGCGCGCGGTGCAACTGGCCGATTCGCCGCTGGGCCAGCGCGCGCCGGTAGAGGCGCAGTTGAGCAGCCAGTTGCGGCAACTGTTCGCGTTGGTCGAGGCCTATCCGGATCTCAAGGCCGACAGCCAGTTTCGCGAGTTGCAGAGCAACATCAGCGAGGTCGAGAACCATATCCAGATGGCCCGGCGTTACTACAACGGCGCGGTGCGTGAGCTGAACGTGCGGGTGGAGTCGGTGCCGAGCAACCTGGTCGCGCGTCTGTTCGCCTTTACCCAGGCCGAGTACTTCACGCTGGATGATCCGCGTGACGGCCAATCACCGAAGATGGAGTTCTGAGCATGCAGGGATGGTTGCGTGGGCTGTTGCTGATTGCCTGTCTGCTGCCCGGCCTGGCGCTGGCGCAGGAGGCCATCGAGGACTTTGCCGTCAGCCTGCAGGTCGAGGCTGACGGCAACCTGCTGGTGACCGAGCGCATCACCGTGCGTGCCGAAGGCGACAATATTCGTCGCGGCATCTACCGCGATCTGCCGGTCAGCTACGCGCTGCCGATGGGGCTGGAGCAGAGCAGCCCGATCACTCTGTTGGGCGTGACTCGCGATGGTCGTGAAGAGGCCGTGCACAGCGAGCGCAACGGCGCCTGGGTGCGCTTCTACCTGGGTTCGGCTGACACGCTGCTCGACACTGGTCGCTATCGCTACGAGCTGCGCTATCGGGTCGGGCGCGCGCTGCTGCATCACGCCGACACCGACGAGCTGTACTGGAACGTCACCGGCAACGGCTGGATTTTTCCGATCCGCCAGGCGTCGGTCGACGTGCGCCTGCCAGCGGGTGCGCACATCGGCCAACTGGCCGCTTATACCGGCGCTCAGGGCGATCAGGGGCAGGACTTCCAGATAGTCGAGCGCGGCGATGATTACCTGCGTCTGGCCACCACTGCGGAGCTGCCTGCCCACCATGGCCTGACGATAGCCGTGGATTGGCAGGCCGGGCTGGTGCCGCGGCCAAGCGCCACGGACAACGCCACGCGTGCGCTGCTGGACAACCTGGGCGTGGGCATCGGCGCGCTGCTGCTGATCGGCCTGCTGCTGTTCTATCTGAGTGCCTGGAATCGTGTTGGCCGCGATCCACAGAAGGGCGTGATCATCCCGCTGTTCGAGGGCCCGCAGGGCATGAGCGCGGTGCAGGCCGGCTACCTCTGGCATCGCGGGCTGCGTGGAGGCTTTCCGGCGGCGCGGGCATTCGGTGTATGGCTGACCGACATGGCCATCCACAAGCATCTGCAGATCGCGGACAGGCCGCGCAGCGGATTCATCCTGTCACGCGCTGGCGCAGCTCAAGGCGAGCTGAGCGTGCTGGATCGAGAGCTGAGCGAGCGCCTGTTCAAGGCTGGCAAGGACGGCGACTCGATCTCCATCGGCAAGAAATACGAGCCACGCCTGGCCGATGCGCTGAGCCGCCTGGAGAGCCAGTTGCAACAGCAGGGCAAGGCCTGGTTCAGCAATAATCGCGGCATCTGGAGTTTTGGCTTGCTCTGGGCGGTGCTCGCCTGTGTGGTGATGCTGGCGATGAGTGCCCATGGTGACGACTTGGCCACCGGGCTGGCCGGGCTGGTGTTCAGCCTGGGGTTCGGTGTGCCTTCGCTGCTGTTCATTAATACGGCTCGGCGCCAAGCCAGCTTTGGCAAGAAGATCAGCCTGGGGCTGGTGGCGCTGATGTTCGTCTGGCCGGTGCCGGTGGGGCTGTTGATGATTGCCGAGGCCGCGTCCCTGCCGGCCTTGTTGTTGATCGTGCTGTATGTCGCGCTGGTGGTGGTTTTCTATTACCTGATGCCGGCGCCGACCCTGGACGGGCGACGTTTGCTCGATGCGCTGGAAGGCTATCGCAACTACCTACAACTGGCGGAACAGGACGCCCTGGCGCTGGCGGCCGACGCCCCGGCGATGAGCATCGCCCTGTACGAACGCCACCTGCCCTTTGCCATGGCACTCGGTGTGGAAGACAAATGGAGCGCGCGTTTCAGTGAAGCCCTGGCCAGCGGCCTGATCGACCCGACGCAGCGCGACTATCAACCGACCTGGTACCACAGCCGCAGCAGCTACAGCTCGCCACAGGCGCTGAGCGGTGCGCTGGCCGCTGGCCTCAGTAGCGTCGCCGCATTGGCATCGACGCCGCCGTCGAGCAGTTCTTCGAGTGGGGGCGGGATCATCCGGTGGCGGCTCCTCCGGCGGTGGTGGAGGGGGTGGTGGCGGCGGGGGTTGGTAGACGGCAGAGCCCGAGTGCCAATCGCGCCGTTGCACGTCATTCGCTTTTCCTGTTGAGCCGACTGGGGTAGGGTGCCGCCTCCATTCGCCCGAGAGAGGGCAGTACAGGCGTACGAGCGCAGGTATGCGCGCCAAGGAGATTGTCGTGTCAGGAAGACTGCGAGTCCTGCTATTGCTGTGTTGTTTCTGCGCCTTCGGCGTGCAGGCTGAAGAAGCCATTCAGGCCTATGACGTGCGCGTGCAGGTCGAGCCCAATGGCGAGGTTCTGGTGACCGAGCGGATCGCGGTCATTGCCGAGGGCAGGGCGATCGTCCGCGGTATCTTCCGTGATATCCCTACGCGCTATAGCCTGGGCAAGGGCCTGTTGCGCAACACGCCGCTGACGCTGATCTCGGTCACGCGTGACGGTCGCCCGGAAAACGTTGCGCAGCAGACGCTGGATCACGGTATTCGCCTGCGTCTGGGTAGCGCCGATACCCTGCTCGAGCCAGGGCCTTATGTCTACGAACTGACCTACCGCATGAATGCGCAGCTGTTGCATCACGCCAGTGCCGACGAGCTTTACTGGAACGTCACCGGCAACGATTGGCAACTGCCGATTCGCGCTGTCAGCGTCGAAGTGGTGTTGCCGGAGGGCGCGCAGATTCAGGCGGCGCATGGTTATACCGGCTACAAGGGCTCGCGCGACGGTGATTACGAGGTGATCGAGCAGGAGGGCAATCGCCTGCGCCTGGTGACCAATCGCGAGCTGCGGGTGCAGGAAGGCTTTACCGTCGCCGTCGCCTGGCAGGCAGGCTTGGTGGCCAGGCCCGGCTGGTGGGCGCAACTGCGCGATCTGTATCTGGATAACAGTCGGCTGATCCTGTTCATGGCGACATTCGCGGGGCTGGTGCTCTTCTACGTCAGGCTCTGGTGGACGCTCGGCCGTGGCCCTGCCAAGGGCTTGATCATTCCTCTGTTCGAGCTGGGCAAGGGCGTCAGCCCGATCATGGCGGGCTACGTCTGGCGGCGCGGCGTGGGCATGGACAAACAGGGCGTGCGTGCGCTGAGCATCATGTTCACGGATCTGGCCATCCGCGGCCTGTTGCGCCTGGAGCGTGACAGCAAGGGTCTGCTTCTGAGGCGTGGCGACGTTTCGCAGGAGGAGTTGCGCGAAGAGGAACGGCGGGTACTGGATGCGCTGTTCGTCCGTGGGGAGGATTCGCTGCTCCTGCAGGATCGTTACGAGCCTCGTATGGGTAAGGCACTGGCAAGTTTGCGCCAGGCTTTTGAACGATTCGAGCAGGCCAATTTCAACACGCACACCGGCCAGTGGCGGGTGGGTGCGTTCTTCGCGTCGATTGCCGGCGCTGTCCTGTTTTTCAGTGGCCTGGATGGTTACGAGGGGTCCAAGACCGATGCGTTGCTGACCATGCTGGTTGCCACGGCAATGGTTATCGGCGTGTTCTTTTCATTGACGAGTGGGGCGGTCGCGATCGGCCTGTTCCTGAGCATATTCGCTCTGGTCATGCTGGTGATTGTCGGCGGGCAGGTGGGTGGTGGTGTCGTCCTCGGTTGCGTGCTGCTGACGCTGGTCGTGCTGATCGCGCGCAAGACGCTGCGGGCGCCGAGCAATGCCGGTCGGCGTTTGCTCGATGAGCTGGAGGGCTATCGCAGTTATCTGTCCCTGGCCGAGAGCGAGACGCTGGCGACCGCTGGCAACGCACCGGTCATGAGCATCGCGCTCTATGAACGGCATCTGCCTTACGCTATGGCGCTTGGTGTCGAGGCGCAGTGGACTCGGCGCTTTACCAGAGAACTGGAGAAGGGCGCACTGGCGCCCGTCGACGTGACCTACCAGGCTCAGGGCTTCACCCATCAACTGACCTCCGGCGAGACGCAAACCCTTGCCTGGAGCCTGGATCGAATGCTGATGAGCGCCTCCGTGCCTCCGCAGGCGCCTAGATCCTCCGATGACTTTTCCCGCTCTGGTGGCGGTGGTTCCGGCTCATCCGCTTCCCGTGGTGGCGGCTCCTCGGGTGGTGGTGCCGGCGGCGGTGGAGGCGGGGGCTGGTAAGGCCATCCCGCACTTCAAGTGGGCTGGTAATGCAGCGGCACGTCTTGTCAGCCGTTCATGGTGCGCGAGGCGCAATGGACATAACGGCTACGCCTGGCGGCGGCGAACTGGCGCGTCCGGTGCGCGACAGCCTGCGCAACCAGCCGTCCGGGTTGCCCGTCGCCTTGGCGAGCACTCAGCCGCTGTACCTGACCATCATGAATGACCCGATTGGTATGGCGGATTGATTGGCGGATTGCACGCCCTGTAGGAGCGGCTTTAGCCGCGAATTTCGCGGATGAATCCGCTCCTACAAATGCTCGATGGCGGCGTTCAGCCGCGCCGGTAGCGCAGCGGTAGCCCCTGGCAATCGTCCTGCACCTGGCCGGCGTGCCAGGCCAGTTGCCCGGAGACGAAGGTGCTGCGCACGGCATGGCGGAAGGCGCGGCCCTGGAACGGCGTCCAGCCGCAGTGGGCGAGGATCGGGTCGGCCGCCACCGGGCGCGGCTCGGCCAGGCGTTCGATCAGGGTCAGATCGGCCCAGTAGCCTTCGCGCAGGTAGCCGCGCTGGTCGATGGCGAAACGCTCGGCCACGGCGTGGCTGGTCTTTTCCACCAGCATGGGCAGCGGCAGCAGGCTGTCGGCTACCAGTTCCAGCAGTGACGGCAGGGCGTGCTGCACCAGCGGCAGGCCGGACGGTGCCTGCAGGTAGGGGCGCTGCTTTTCGTCCCAGGTGTGTGGCGCATGGTCGGTGCCGATGATGTCCAGGCGCCCGCAGAGCAGGGCCTGGCGCAGGGCGTTGCGGTCGGCGCGGCTCTTGATTGCTGGGTTGCACTTGATCAGGTGGCCGAGCGCGGCGTAGTCGCCGTCATCGAAGTACAAATGATGGGCGCAGACCTCGGCGGTGATCGGCTTGCCGGCCAGTGCGCCGGGCTGGAACAGGCCCAGCTCGCGCGCGCTGGTGATGTGCAGCACGTGCAGGCGCGTGCCGTAGCGCCGTGCCAGGCTCACCGCCAGGCTGGAGGACTGGTAGCAGGCCTCGGCGTCGCGGATCGCCGGGTGCTCGCTGGCGGGGATGGCGTCGCCGAAGCGTGCCTGCCACTGTGCCTCGCGCTCACGGATGCGCGGGGTGTGCTCGCAATGTGTCAGCAGCACCGTCGGGCAGTCGCGGAACAGTCGCTCCAGCGCCGGCAGGTCGTCGACCAGCATGTTGCCGGTGCTGGCGCCCATGAACACCTTCACCGCCGCTACGCGACTGGGGTCGAGCGCAGCGACGGTGTCGAGGTTGTCGTGGCTGACGCCGAAGTGAAAGCCGTAGTTGACCCGAGAGCAATGGGCGGCGCGATGTTCCTTGGCCTCTAGCGCCTCCAGCGTCAAGGTCGGCGGGTGGGTGTTGGGCATGTCCATCACGCTGGTGATACCGCCGGCCACCGCCGCCCGCGATTCCGTGGCGAAGCTGCCTTTGTGCGGCGCGCCGGGGTCGCGAAAGTGCACCTGGTCATCGATCATGCCCGGCAGCAGGTATTGCCCGGCGGCGTCGAGCAGGCCCTCGCCGGGCAGGTGCGCGAGGCTGCTGGCGATGGCGTCGATGCGGCCGTGGCGGATACGCAGGTCGGCCTCGAACACGCGGCCCTCGTTGACCAGACGGGCGTTACGGATCAGCACGCTCAGAACTCGTTCTGCAGGGCTTTGTAGCCCCGCACCAGGTCGATGTTGGTGCGCGCCACGTCTTCGGAGAACTCGCTGGCCGAGACGCTGACGCGCGGCAGGCTGGCCAGGTCGGTCTTCGGCCCGATGCGCTGGGTGGAGGTGACGTGGAAGCCCGCCGGCAGGTCGCAACCGTCGACCACGGCATTGTGCCGCACCACGCAGCCATCACCGACCGCGCAGTTGAACAGCACGCTGTTGAAGCCGATGAACACGCGATCACCGACGCTGCACGGGCCGTGGATGATCGAGCGGTGGGCGATGGAGCTGTGCTCGCCGATGGTCACTGCCGCGCCGGACTTGGAGTGGATCACCACGCCGTCCTGGATGTTGGAGTTGGCACCGATGACGATGGGCTGCATATCGCCGCTCGCGTCCACCTCGTCGGCGCGGATCACCGCATAGGGGCCGACGAAGACGTTGTCGTGGATGATCACCTTGCCGCAGATGATGGCGGTCTTGTCGACGTAGGCGGACTCGGCGATGACCGGCAGGTGGCCGGACGGATTCTTGCGGATCATGGTCGCTCCTTGGGCGAGAGGTCGGGCACCGGGTCGTAGCCGCCCGGATGCCAGGGATGACAGCGCAGCAACCGGCGTAGGCTCAGCCACAGGCCGCGCAGCAGGCCGTGCTGGTTCAGCGCCTCGACGGCGTAGTGCGAGCAACTGGGGTGAAAGCGGCAGCGCGGCCCGAGCAGCGGGCTGATCAGGTACTGGTAGACGTGCACCAGGGCGATGGCCAGGCGCTTCATGCCGGGTGGCTCACGGCCACGCGCAGCTGCTCGCTGCCGAGGTCGTTGTAGAAGCAATTGGGCCGGCCGGTGTGGCAGGCCGGGCCGAGCTGCTCGACCTTGAGCAGCAGGGCGTCGCCGTCGCAATCGAGGTGCGCGCTGAGCAGGCGCTGGCGATAGCCGCTGGTTTCGCCCTTGCGCCACAGTTGCTGGCGCGAACGCGACCAGTAGCAGACCTGACCGCTGGCCAGGGTTTCCTGCAATGCGCTGCGATTCATCCAGGCCAGCATCAGCACCTCGCCGCTGTCGTGGCGCTGGGCGATCACCGGGATCAGCCCGGCGTCGTTCCAGGCGATGGCGTCCAGGGCCTCGCTCATCGTCACGGCGTGGCCGGCTTCGGCGGATTCCAGCTGCAACCAGAAAGCCTCGGCAGTCATGGCTCAGTTCCAGTTCCAGCGGCTTTGCGCCACCGCGTCGTGGGCGTGCAGGCTCTCCGCATGGACGACCTTGAGGCGGAAGGCACTGGCTTGTGGTAACTGGCGCAGGGCGCGGTGCAGGCGGCGTGCGGCGTCCTCGCAGAACATCAGGTTCTGTCCGTTGGCCAGGGCGAAGGCCTGTTCGTCGGCGCGCTTCACTGCCGTCTGCACCGGTGTACCGAGGGCCTGCTCGGCGCTCTCGATAAACGCCAGTAGCGGCAGGTCGACGCAGCCTGGCGCCAGGCGTACTCGCAGGGTTGCCATGCTGCGCTGGCTGTGCGGCGTGGCGACGATGCCCTGGGTCGAGCCGAGCCAGTCGAGCACCTCCAGGTAGTCCATGGGCTGCGTCGCGAAGGTTTCGGCGAAGCGCTGCTGGATCAACTGCCGCGCCAACGCCGCTGAGCACGGGCAGGTGGACGAGTAGGCAACCTCGACCTGCAGCTCGATGTTCACGCCACGACCGTCCTGTCTGGCGTGCAGTTCGAAGGGGTAGGTCTTCCAGCCGTGCAGCGGGCTGACCAGCGCCGGACGTTTGAGCGGTACCTCGCCGCGCAGGCTCAGGGTGGCGCTGTCGGACAGTTCCTGGTGGCTGCTCAGACAGTCGTCCAGCACCTGCAGCATCGCCGGTACGTTCAATTCCTGATGCACCAGGCGCTGCGCTGCCAGGTACAGGCGCGACATGTGGATACCGCGTGCGCCGGCATCATCGAGGCTCACGCCGATGTCGGCAGTGGCTGTCACGGCGGCGTCCGCCAGGCGAATGGGCAGGGCGATGCCGGCCATGCCGACCCAGTCCAGCGGCAGGTCGTGATGGGTGGCTTGGGCGGCAATATCCGGCAGGGGCTGGTCGTTCATCGCAAATCCGTGGGTAGCTGTCAGAAATAAATGTTATGTTATAACAATTAAAACAAGCTAGCCGATTTGCCATGACCCTGACCGCGACCACCGAAGCCGAGCTGCTGGCCCAGCCAGCCGATGACTACATGAACGATGTCCAGCAGCAGTTCTTCCGTGAGCTGCTGCTGGCCCAGCGTGCCGAGTTGCAGGTGCGCATCGACGAGGAATTCACCGAGCTGCGCCAACCCGATACCAGCAGCGACGTGGCCGATATCGGCGCCGCCGAGGAACAGCGGCAATGGCAGCTACGCCTGCTGGAGCGGGAAAAGAAGCTGCTGGACAAGATCGACCAGGCGCTCGAACGCCTGGCGCGTGGCGAATACGGCTGGTGCGCCGAGACCGGCGAGCCCATCGGCCTCAAGCGCCTGCTGCTGCGCCCGACCGCGACCCTGTGCATCGAAGCCAAGGAGCGTCAGGAGCAGCGCGAAAAACATCAGCGTGACCGTGACTGAACGAGGAGCACCCCATGAACCCGCGTCTACCCGTTACCGTGCTGTCCGGCTTTCTCGGCGCCGGCAAGAGCACCCTGCTCAACCATGTGCTGAAGAACCGCGACGGCATGAAGGTCGCGGTGATCGTCAACGACATGAGCGAAATCAACATCGACGGCAGCGAAGTGCAGCGCGACGTCAGCCTCAACCGTGCCGAAGAAAAGCTGGTGGAGATGAGCAACGGCTGCATCTGCTGCACCCTGCGCGAAGACCTGCTCGAAGAGGTCGCCCGCCTGGCCAGCGACGGGCGTTTCGACTACCTGCTGATCGAGTCCACCGGCATTAGCGAGCCGCTACCGGTGGCCGAAACCTTCACCTTCCGCGATGAGCAGGGGCGCAGCCTGTCCGACCTGGCGCGGCTCGACACCATGGTCACGGTGGTCGATGGGGTGAATTTCCTGCGCGACTTCCACGCTGCGGAAAGCCTGGCCAGCCGTGGCGAAACCCTCGGTGAGGAGGACGAGCGCTCGATCACCGACCTGCTGATCGAGCAGGTGGAATTCGCCGACGTCATCCTCATCAGCAAAATCGACCTGATCAGCCAGGCCGAGCGCGAAGAGCTGATGGCCATCCTCCGTGGGCTCAACACCCATGCCGACATCCAGGCCATGAGCATGGGCCAGATCGCTCTGGAGAAGATCCTCGACACCGGCCGTTTCGACTTCGACCGTGCGTCGCAGGCGCCGGGCTGGCTCAAGGAACTGCGCGGCGAGCACGTGCCGGAAACCGAGGAATACGGCATTGCCTCCAGCGCCTACCGCGCGCGCCGGCCGTTTCATCCGCAGCGTTTCTTCAATTTCCTCTCGCAGGAATGGCACAACGGCCGCCTGCTGCGCTCCAAGGGCTTCTTCTGGCTGGCCAGCAAGTACCAGGAAGCCGGCAGCTGGTCGCAGGCTGGCGGTCTGATGCGCCACGGCCTGGCTGGGCGCTGGTGGCGCTTCGTGCCCAAGCAGCACTGGCCGCAGGACGAAGAAGGTCTGCAGGCGATCATGAAACACTGGAGCGCCGAGGTCGGCGACTGCCGCCAGGAGCTGGTGTTCATCGGCCAGAACATTGATTTCGAGCGCCTCACCCGCGAGCTGGACGACTGCCTGTTGACCGACGCGGAAATGGCCGGCGGCCCCGAGGCCTGGCGCCTGCTGCCCGACCCCTTCGGCCCCTGGCAACAACAGGAGGCGGCCTGATGTACGCGCTCAAACTGCCGGCGCCGCCGCGCCAGGCACTGGCCGAGGATATCCAGGTGCTCGGTGAGGTGCTGCACGACGACGTCAACCTGGCCGTCTGGCAGCGTCGCCTGCCGGCGCAGATCGCCGATTTCGCCGAAGCGCTGCTGATCCAGGGCGAGCCGCTGGCGCAGTCCATGACCCTGGAGCTGGCGCAGGCCGACAGCGAGCCGAATCTTGCCGGTCTGGTGGCGCAGTACGCCGACCTGCCGGGCCAGGCGGCCTTTCTCGCCGACGTGGCCTGGCTGGTGCGCGCCTATGCCTGCCTGCTCGATGCGCGGCGCATCGGCCTGCGCTTGCGTGCGCTGGACAAGGCCATGTGCCCGCGCTTTCACGTCGACCATGTGCCGCTGCGGTTGATTACCAGCTATGCCGGCGTGGGTAGCGACTGGCTGGAGGAGGGCGTGATGCCGCGCAGCAAGTTCGGCCAACCCGGGGCAGAGCCGCAGGACGAGGCGTTGATCCAGCGCCTGGAGGCCGGCCATGTTGCGCTGGCCAAGGGCGAGAAATGGCACGGCAATGAGGGACGCGGGTTGATCCACCGCTCGCCGCAGCCGCCGGCCGGACAGCGACGCTTGCTGCTGACCCTGGATTGGTTGGCTTGAGCGAGAGCGTTGGCTGGTGGTTCTCCGTAGGGTGCGCTGTGCGCACCGACAAACACCGCGGTATTCGCGGTGCGCACAGCGCACCCTACGGATAGCGGCAAGCCCTTAAAAAATAGGCCGGAGCGACTGCCCCGGCCTTAAGCACCAAGAGATCATGTCGAGGCGTGATTCGACATGCGGGTCATGTGAGGTACCCGTTTCCATTAAGCGCTCATTGGGTGACGTTTTGATGTCAGGGTTGTTGCGTTTCCGCGTGGGACGGGTGCAACCCGCTAAGCAGGGAATGGCGGGTTGCACCCGCCCTACATCACCCGGCTCAGGGTTTGATCCACGTGCCCTGATACTGGCTGGTGCAGGCCGGCTCCAGGTACAGCGCGTCGCTGGCCGCGCCGTAGTAGTGGATGTCCTGCAGGTACAGGTCGCTGCCGGCCCTTGCGTTCTGGCAGACGCCGTAGGCGCCCTGCGGGCACTGCTCGACGAACTCCACCTCGACCGTCTGCCCTTGCAGCTGCGGCTGGCAGAAGCCGTCGCGGAACAGCGTGGCGGGGATGTTGCGATTCTCCTGGCAGACCTTCACGTCCAGGCGTTCGGCCTGGCTATGCACCACGCAGGCTTCGGCCAGGGCCAAGCCCGGTAGCAGAGAGAACAGCAACAGCCATGCACGCATCGTTTCGACTCCCGAAAAACTGCCGGCGAATCTAACATGCTGCTTAATCGCAGTCTGTGCTGGCACTTGTCTGGCGAACCACCGACCATAAACCCATGCTCAGTCAAATCCCCACCCACCTCATCGCCGGCCCGCTGGGTGCCGGCAAGACCAGCCTGATCCGCCACCTGTTGGCGCAGAAACCGGCGCACGAGCGCTGGGCGGTGCTGATCAACGAGTTCGGCCAGATCGGCCTGGACGCGGCCCTGCTCGAGCGCGGCGAAGACGGTATCGCCCTGGCCGAGGTCGCAGGTGGTTGCCTGTGCTGCGTCAACGGTGCGCCGTTTCAGGTTGGCCTCGGGCGTCTGTTGCGTAAAGTCAAACCGGATCGCCTGCTGATCGAACCGTCCGGCCTGGGCCATCCGGCGCAGTTGCTGGAGCAGTTGCGTCAGCCGCCCTGGCGCGGCGTGCTGGCCGTGCAGCCGGCGCTGATGGTGCTGGATGCTGCCGCGTTGGCCAGCGGTCAGCCGCTGTCTGATGTGCAGCGTCAGGCGCTGGATGACGCTGGCCTGTTGCTGCTGAACAAGAGTGAAGGGCTGGACGATGCGAGCCGGGCGCGAATTGCCGAGGATCTGCCCCCCGTGCCGCTGCACTGGACGGAACAGGGGCAGCTCGACCTGGCACTGTTGCCGGGCCTGGCGGCGCAGGCTTCGCCAATCGACGTGAGCGCCGAGTTACCCACAGCCACGCCCGGTCTGGCGCAGATCTGGCGCAATGCCGCCGAGCCGATCTGCCTGGTGCAGGATCAAGCCGAGGGCTGGAGCATTGGCTGGCGCTGGCACCCGAGCCAGCGTTTCGATCTCGCGCTCATCAGCCAGTGGCTGCAGCGCATGGATTGGCGCAGGGCCAAGGCCGTGCTGCACGGCGCCGAAGGCTGGCGCTCGCTGAATGCCTTGCAGGGGCAGGCGCTACAGGCCTGGAGCCCGAGCGAATGGCGCAAGGATTCACGGCTGGAGCTGATCTTCGCCGCAGCGCAGGACGAAGCGGCCCTGCGCGCCGATATGGCGGCCTGTCGGCTGTAGGCGGGCGCCGGGGTGGCGCCCGCCAGCGCTCAGTCGGTGGTGATCCGCGAGTGGGTGCGGGTGTCCTTCATGGTGACGTACACCAGCAGCGAGCAGGCGATGCAGCCGGTCACGTACCAATAGAAGCCGCTTTCCAGGCCGACGCTCTTGAACCACAGCGCCACGTACTCGGCGGTACCGCCGAAGATCGATACGGTCAGCGCGTACGGCAGGCCGACGCCCAGAGCGCGGATCTCGGTAGGGAACAGCTCGGCTTTCACCACGGCGTTGATCGAGGTGTAGCCGCTGACGATGATCAGCGCCGCCATGATCAGGAAGAACGCACCCCACCAGGTCTGCACGGTGTGCAGGGTGGTCAGGATCGGGTAGGTGAACAGCGTACCCAGCACGCCGAAGGCGATCAGGATCGGGCGCCGGCCGATCTTGTCGGACAGCGCGCCGACCAGCGGCTGCAGCAGCATGAACAGGAACAGCGTGGCCGCCGAGATCATGGTCGAGTCGTTCTTGCTCATGCCCACGGTGTTGACCAGGTACTTCTGCATGTAGGTGGTGTAGGTGTAGAAGGCCAGGGTACCGCCCATGGTCAGGCCGACCACGGTGAGCAGCTCCTTGGGATGGCGCAGCAGGGTGCGCATGATGTTTTCCTTCGGCGCCTCGGTCTTCTTGAACGAGTCGGTCTCCTCCATGCCGCGGCGCAGGTACATGGCCACGACGGCGCACAGTGCACCGATCACGAAGGGTACGCGCCAGCCCCAGGTTTCCAGCTGTTCGACGGTCAGGGTCTGCTGCAGGACGATCAGCACGGCCAGGGCGATGAGCTGACCGGAGATCAGCGTCACGTACTGGAAGCTGGAGAAGAAACCGCGGTTCTCCTTGGTCGCCATCTCTGACAGGTAAGTGGCCGAGGTGCCGTACTCGCCGCCGACCGACAGGCCCTGCAGCAGGCGGGCGATCACCAGCAGGATGGGCGCGGCGACGCCGATGGTCTCGTAGCTGGGGGTCAGGGCGATGATCAGCGAGCCGAAGCACATCAGCAGCACCGAGGCCAACAGGGCGGCCTTGCGCCCCTTGCGGTCGGCGTAGATGCCCATCAGCCAGCCGCCGATCGGGCGCATCAGGAAGCCCACGGCGAAGATCGCGGCGGTGTTCAGAAGCTGGGCGGTCAGGTCGCCTTGCGGGAAGAAGGCCTTGGCGAAGTACAGCGAGAAGGCGGCGTAGACATACCAGTCGTACCACTCGACCAGGTTGCCGACCGAGCCGCTGAAAATCGATTTGATGCGTTGGGACGTGGTGCGCGTAGGCGCGGAGGCAGGCAGCGTGCTGGTGCTTTCCATCAGGGGATCCTCGATCTCGTCATTGTTCTTGTACGCATGAACATGCGCTGGCAGGCCCCTTTGCAGAAGCTGTGCCATGGATCGAGAGGCCCGTACCACGGGCCTTGCAGTGAGATTCAGGGGAATGGATCTAGCAGATTTCTGCTAGCTGATGGCGTGGCCTAGCGGATTCTTGCCAGACGGCGCGGGTTCAGGTCGGCGCGTTGTCGTCGAGGAAGTCGGTGCGTTGCAGGCCGTGGCGCTGCATCTTTTCGTTGAGGGTGCGGCGCGGCAGTTGCAGCAGTTCGGTGACCAGCTTCATATCGCCGTGGCAGCTGGCCAGGGCTTCGCGCAGGCACTGGGCCTCATACGCCTCCATGCGTGCGCTGAGCGAGTTGTCGGCCGTGGCACTGTCGCCACCGGCGCCGGGTAGCGCCAGCACATGGCGTTCGGCGGCGTTGACCAGCTCACGCACGTTGCCCGGCCAGTCATGGGCCAGCAGGTGAGCCAGCAGCGTGGGCGGGATCGGCGGCAGCGGCCGGCCGAAGCGCTCGGCGATCTGCCGCGCGTGGTACTCGAACAGCGCTGGCACGTCCTCGCGGCGCTCGCGCAGCGCCGGCAGTTGCAGTTCGGCGACATGCAGGCGATACAGCAGATCCTGGCGAAAGGTCCCCTCGCGTACCCGTTCATGCAGATCCGGTTTGGTCGCGGCGACCACCCGCAGATCCAGGTCGATCACCTGGTTGGAGCCGAGGCGCTCCAGCTGGCGCTCCTGCAGCACGCGCAGCAGCTTGACCTGCTGGCTCATGGGCATGCTCTCGATCTCGTCGAGAAACAGGGTGCCGCCGTTGGCGTGCTCGATCTTGCCGATGCGCTTGCCCTGGGCACCGGTGAAGGCACCGCTCTCGTGGCCGAACAGCTCGCTCTCGAACAGGTGCTCGGGGATGGCAGCGCAATTGACCGCGACGAAGGCATTTTGCGCGCGTGGGCCGAAGTCGTGCAGGCAGCGGGCGACCAGCTCCTTGCCGCTGCCGGTCTCGCCACGCATCAGCACGTTGGCCGGTGTCTGCGCCAGCTCCAGCACCTGGCGGCGCAGTTGTGTCATGGCGGCGGAAGAGCCGAGCAGGCGCCCGGCCAGTTCGTCCTTGTGCTCGACCTGCTGGCGCAGCTGGCGGTTCTCGCGGGTCAGCTGGCGCTTTTCCAGGGCCCGGCGCAGGCTGCCGAGCAGGCGCTCGGGGGTGAAGGGTTTCTCGATGAAGTCATAGGCGCCCAGGCGCATCGCTTCCACCGCCTGGGGCACGTCACCGTGGGCGGTCACCAGCAGGAAGGGCAGCTCGGGATCGCGCGCCAGTACCTCCTCCAGCAGGGCCATGCCATCCATGCCGGGCATACGCAGATCGCTGATCACCACGCCGGGGAAGTCTTCCGGCAGCAGCGTCAGGCATTCCTTGGCGTTCGCGCACAACTGCACGGCGAAGCCGGAGCGCTCCAGCCATTGGCGCACGGCCTCGCGGATGGGGGCCTCGTCATCGACGAAAATCACGCTGGGTTTCATGCGGGCTCCTCTGGGGCGTCAGTGGCAGGCAGGCGCAGGGTGAAGCAGGCGCCACCCTCGGCGCGGTTGGCGGCCAGCAGGTCGCCGTCCAGTTCACGGACGATGGCGTAGGACACCGCCAGGCCGAGGCCCAGGCCATCGCCCACTGGCTTGGTGGTGAAGAATGGGTCGAACAGTTGTGGCAGGGCCTCGGGTTCGATGCCGGTACCGTTATCGGCGATGCTCAGCGACCAGTGCCCGTCGCGCAGGGTCAGGTCGATTCGCAGCTGTGGCGAGGTGCAGCCTTGCATGGCGTCCAGCGCGTTGCGCAGCAGGTTCACCAGCACCTGCTCCAGGCGGATGGCGTCGCCACTGACCCAGGCGCCCTGCGCCGGATCGCGGTGTATCGACACCGGCACGTCGCGCAGGCGCGGTTCCAGCAACTGCATGGCCTTGTCCAGCACCTCGCCCAGCTCCAGGGTCTCGCGCAGCCCGCCGGGGCTCTTGCGGGCGTAGGTCTTCAGGTGTCCGGCTAGGGCCGCCATGCGTTGCAGCAGTTCTTCATGACGGGGCAGGGACTGGCGTGCTTCTTCCAGTTCGCCGTCGTCGAGGATCATGCGCAAGGTGGTCAGGTGCACCTGCAGGGCCGTCAGCGGCTGGTTGATCTCGTGGGCCAGTGCTGCCGACATCTGGCCCAGCGCGGCCAGCTTGGCGGCCTGAACCAGACTTTCCTGGGCGGTGCGCAGGTCAGCGGTACGCTGCTCGACCAGCGCTTGCAGCTCCTCGCGGGTGCGCTGACGCAGGCGGGCGATACGCCAGCGCTGTTGCAGCACCAGGCCCAGCAGGAATACCGCCACCCAGGCGCCGCCGGCGGCCAAGCCGGCCGCGTGGGTATTGTCGACGATGCTGCGGGTATCGCGCAGCAGGTGCAGCGTCCAGCCTTCGCTGCTCAGCTCACGGGTTTCCCACAGGTAGTCGCCGGCCAGTTCCGGGCTGTCCACGCGTACCAGGCGGCCACTGTCGGCCTGGGTCGGGCGCTGCTGGTAATGCAGAGGCGTCAGCGGCTTCTTGTCGTATTGGCGAGTGCTGGCCAGCGTCTCGCGCACCATGGCGCTGATCGGTTGCAGCTCGCGATAACGCCAGGCGCTGCGGTTGGCGATGAAGGTGATGCCGTGGCGATCACTGACCAGCAGCACGTGCGGGCTCTGGCTCCAGGCCTGCTCGATGCCGGGGAATTCCAGTTTCACCACCACCGCACCGAGAAAGCGTCCGCTGCCATCGCGCACCGCGTGCGACAGGAAGTAGCCGGGAATACCGCTGGTCACGCCGACCGCGTAGAAGCGTCCGGTGTCCTGGCGCTGCGCCTCAAGGAAGTAGGGACGGAAGCTGTAATCATGACCGACGTAGCTGGTTGGCAGCCGCCAGTTGCTGGCAGCGATGTCCAGGCCATCGGCGTTCATCAGCTGCAAGGTCGAGGAATGGGCAGAGGCGTTGATGGCCTCCAGCTTGAGGTTCAGGCGGTGTTGCAGGGCGGGCGTCAGCGGCTGCTGCAAGGCGGCTTCGAGTTCCGGGTCGAGCGCCAGCACGGCAGGCAGCGCGCGGTAGCGGTCGATCAGGGTCTGCAGGGTGCCGGCGTAGGCGGCTAGCTGCTCCTGTGCCTGCTGCCCCGCCTCTTGCAGGCGCAGGCGTTCTGCCTGTCGTTCGGCCAGGTACACCGACAGCGCCAGGCCGCAGAGCAGCAGGGCGATCAGTGCAAGGGGGCGCAGGAGGCGGGTGTGCATCGGTCGGCGGTCGCGTAATGATGTCAGGCCGCCGCCACAGGTGTGGGCAGTAGGGTGAGGAACATATTGCCGAGGGTCAGCATGACGACGGGCGCTCGCGACGTTGGGGTGACCAGCTTACCCGATCCGACGCTGCTGCCCATCTGCGGTTCGTCTCGGCCAACTGGTAAACTCGCCGCGCCCCTGTTGCTGTGGATAACCTTCATGCACCTGCTGCCCTGGTCTTATGACACGTCTGCTGGTTTCACCCTGCGCGGCTGGCACACGCCGCCGTCGGGCAAGCCGCTGCTGCATTTCCTGCACGGTAATGGCTATTGCGGACGCGTTTACACACCGATGCTGGCCCTGCTGGCCGAGGACTTCGATCTCTGGTTGTGCGACGTGCAGGGCCATGGCGACAGCGATCATGGCGGCCGCTTCCATGGCTGGAACCGCAGCGCCGAGCTGGCGGTGGAGGCCTTTGACACCCAGCGTGGACAGTTCGGCGAGGTGCCACGTTTTGCCCTCGGCCACAGCTTCGGCGGGGTGCTCACCAGCCTGATCCTGGCGCGTCATCCCGAACTGTTCCAGCGCGCGGTGCTGCTCGACCCGGTGCTGTTCAGCCCGGCGATGATTGGTGTGATGGCGCTGTCCGACGTGGTTGGCCTGGCGCAGCGCACCGGCATGGCGAAGAAGGCACAGAAGCGCCGTCGGCAATGGTCGGATCGGGCCAGCGCACATGCCGCGTTGCATGGCCGTGGCATGTTCCGCGGCTGGGACGAGGCAGCTTTCGACGCCTATATCGAGCATGCGCTGAAGGATGTGGAGGGCGGCGTCGAACTCAAGTGCCGGCCGAGCCGCGAGGCCGAGATATTCGGCTCCTTCCCGCGTCGCCTGTGGCCGTCGTTGGCCAGGGTGACGACGCCGACCGAGGTGATCCATGGTGCGCGCACTTACCCCTTCGTCGCCAAGTCCGTGGCGCGCTGGTGCGCGAGCAATGCGCATGTGCGTGGGCAGGTGGTGCCGGGTGGACACTGCTTCATGCAGGAGCAGCCCGCCGATAGCGCCGCGCGAGTGAGCGATTTTCTGCTGCAGCGCGGCTGAGCGAGTAGGGCGGGTCAGGCCTTGCGCCGCCAGTCTTCCAGGCGGATGACGTTACCTGAACTCTGCACCGAAACCGGTTCGGGCTGCGGCTCCAGCACCGGGTGCGGTTCCAGCTCGATATGCCCCAGGTGCGGGCCGAACATGCTCAGATGGCCGCGCAGGCGCTGTTCGCCCGTGACGGTGAATTCAAAATCGTAGAGCCGCGCCAGGCGTCGATAGCCCTTGCCGTCGCGCAGGATGGCCAGGCGCCGCAAGGCCACGGCGCCGTCGAGCAGCTCGACATCGAACTTGGCGCAGTGCTGTTTGGCGAATGCCAGCGCACGTTCGCGAATGCCATGGCCGCGCCACAGCCAGGCGCAGGCGGCGGCGAAGAGCATCAGCAGGAAGACATCGAACAGGTTGATCATGGTGACTCCGGCTCCGGGAGGCAGAGCTTAGCCTATCTGCCACGCGCTTCTCAGCATAGCCACTTGCCCGTGCGTCGGCTGTGCACTAGCGTTCGCCCACTCAACTCTGAAAAGGATGTCAGCGTCATGCATTGCCCCGCCTGCCGTACCGCTCGCCTGCAACCGGCCAAACTCGAAGATGGCCTGCTTGGCCATGGCTGCCTGCAGTGCTCGGGCACCCTGGTCAGCCTGCTGCATTACCGCGACTGGGCCGAGCGTCAGCCGGCGCAGGAGACGCCAACGGAGCTGGCTGCGCAAGCCGAAGTGGGTGAAACCACCCACGCCCTGAGCTGCCCCAAATGCGCCAAGTTGATGGGCAAGTTCCAGATCAGCGGCACTCGCGCCAACCGCCTGGATCTCTGCGGCAGCTGCGACGAAGCCTGGCTGGACAGCGGTGAATGGCAACTGCTCAAGGCGCTGGAGCTGAGCCACAAGATGCCGGCGATCTTTACCGAGGCCTGGCAACGTCAGGTGCGTCAGCAGGCCAGCGAAGAGGCGCGGCGCGAGCGCTTCAGCCGTATCGCCGGCGAAGAGGCCATCGCCCGTGCCGACGAAATCCGCGTCTGGCTCAAGGATCATCCGCAGCGGCGTGAGCTGCTGTTCTACATCGGCCACGACTGAGGGCGTTTCACCCGCGTCGGCTCAGGTCGCCCGCATCAGACGATCACGGCCCGCGACCTTGGCGGCGTAAAGCGCCGTGTCGGCGCGTTGCTGCAACTGCTCCAGGGTTTCACCAGGGCGCCACTCGGCCAGGCCGATGCTGACACTGATGCGCAGGCCCTGCAGATTGCGCTCGGCCAGGTTCGTGCGCAGGCGCTCCAGACCTTGGGCGGCGGCCTCCAGATCGCTATCCGGTAGGAGCAGGATGAATTCCTCGCCGCCGACGCGGGCGAACAGGTCGGTCGCGCGCGCCCGCTGCCGGCAAAGCAGGCTGAATTCGCGCAGCACCGCGTCACCAGTGATGTGGCCGTGGCGGTCGTTGACCTGTTTGAAGTGATCCAGATCGAGCATCGCCAAGCACAGCGGCAGGTTCTGCCGTTGGCTGCGCTGCAGCGCCTGGCTTGCACGCTCTTCGAACGCGCGGCGATTCAATGCCTCGGTCAGTGGGTCGGTGGTGGCCAGGTGCAGCAGCTGTTGTTCGAGTGCCTTGCGCCGGCTGACATCACGGATCTCGGCGACCTGTCGGCCATCCTCGCGCAACTGGGCGATGCTGATTTCGGCTGCGAAGGGCACGGCGTCGCGCAGGGCTTCAAGGTCATGCGGCTGGCCGTCGGCACGGCCCAGCAGCTCTTCGACGCGTATCTGCTCGGCGGGGGCGAACAGGCTGTGCAACTCCGCGCCCAGCAGATGCTCGCGAGAGCGGGCGAACAGCGTCTCCAGCATCGGATTGGCGTCGACGATGCGGCCGCGCTCCAGCACCACCACGCCGGCCTGGGTGATACGCATCAGCCGTTCGAAACGCTCGGCGCTGTCCTCTGCCTGCTCGGCGTGGCGGCGGCTGTCGGCGAGGATGCGGCGCATGGTCATCAGCGCCAGACCGACCAGGCCGATCACCCACAGCGGGATGCCGAAGTTGTAGGGCAGCAGGTAGGGCACCGAACGGGTCACGTCGACGTGTTCGATGCCCTGCAGGCCATCGATCAGGCCGAGCAGGGCGCGCAGCAGGGTAATCAGGGCGAAACCGGCGAAGGCCAGGGCGACGAAACGGCGTACGCCACTCAGCTCCGGTTCCTCGCGGGCGACCCACAGGGCGCGGCAGGCCTGGATCGGTAGCAGACCGCCGATCAGCGCATAGAAGGTGACGACGAATTCAGTGTTGATCGGCGCCACGAACCAGTGCCAGCTCATCACCAGGCTCATCGCACCGGCACTGGCTGGTACCGTCCACCACGGCGGCGGCAGCCCCAGGAAACGGAACACGCCGACCATCAGCAAGGCTTCGCCGGCCAGTTGCAGGCTGTTGCCTGCGATGTTCAACCATGGGCTGGCGCTGGCCATGTAGCCGATGAACAGCCAGATGCCGAGGTTGAGCGTCCAGGCGCCGCTCATCCACACGCCAGGGCCGCAATAGGGGCGAGCGAAGTACCACAGGGCGGTGCTGGCAATAGCACAGCCGAGCATCAGGTTGATGCCCAGCAACAGTGGGGAGAAGTAGAGCGTTTCCATGATCAGGCCGACCGGCAGGACGATTGCGGCATTCTGCCAGTGTCCTGCGATGTCGTCGCGTCGGTCAGCTTTTTCCCGCTCGTCGGTCGCTTCCGGCGAAGGTTAGAAGGCCCGAACCACCTGTGCCCAGACGCGCGGGGTACGCGATACGTCGCTTTCGGCATCGGCATTGCCGAGGCGCCAGGCGGCGACGGCGCTGATCTGCCAGCCATTGGCGGCCCAGCGAGCGCCGATACCCGTGCCGGAGAGGCTACGATGGTTATTCTCATCGGCCCAGGTGTCCTTGTTAAGGCGAACCTGGCCATGGTCGACGAAGGTGGACAGCTGCCAGGCTTCGTTCAGGGCATAGCGTAGTTCGACGTTGGCCAGCCAGCCCTGGTCGCCCGAGGCTTCGCCTTGCGGGTAGGCGCGTACGCCATAGGCACCGCCGAGGTAGAGCTTCTCGGAGCTGTCCAGATTGCCGTCGGCCCACTGGCCCTGAAGCTGGGTGTAGAGGCTGAAACGCTCGCTCAGACGCTGCAGGCGAACCAGGCTGGGGTTGAGCTTGTGGAACTGGCCTGCGGTACCGGACGTGAAGTCATCGGCGCGCTGGGCCGCCGCGCCGTCGATATTCAGGCTGCCCTGGCTCCAGGCCAGGGCGAAGCTGTTGACGCCACCGCCGAGCAGCATGTCGCGGCTGTTGCCAGTGAGCGACACAATGGTCACGCGAGCACGCTTGTCGCTCTTCTGGTCGAACAGGTCGATGTCATCCTTGAGCCGCTTGTCGTCGAACTGCAGCTGACCGTAGAGGCTGAAATCCCGCGAGCGCACCAGCGGCTGGAGGGCGAAGACGCTGGTGATGCGCGCATTGCCATGTGCGTCGAGATCCTCGAAGTCCTTGCCCAACTGGTAGTCCATGTCCGAATAGGCGACGCCGAACTGGGTCGCCCAGGGGCCGAGCGGCAACTGATAGGCGATGCGGCCATAACGCTGGTCTTCCTCGGAGCCCATGGCGCGCAGAGTCAGGCGGTCGCCGAAGCCCAGTGGGTTGTTCAGGTTGAGCGTGCCGCCCAGGCGGTACTCGCCGACGAAGCGGTTGCCGTAGTTGTCGGCGTCCACCGAGCCGGAGATCAGTGGGGCGCTTTGCACATCCACCAGCAGGTCGGCGGTGCCGGTGCTGGTGCCGGGGCGCAGGGTCGATTTCACCTCGATGCCAGGCGTGTCCTGGAGCAGCAGCAGGCTGCGTTCCAGCGGCTTGCCCTGCACCGCGTCACCCGCCTGCAGGGTGGCCAGCGGAGCGAGGGCGCTACCGCGCAGGCCGGCCTGATCATTGAGCTGCACCTGGCCGAAGCGACCTTCGAGCACGGCGATCTTCACCCTCCCGCCCTCGATTTCCTGGGCCGGTAGGTAGGCGCGGGCCAGCGGGTAGCCACGCTCGCGATAGAGGCGCGTGATGCGGTTGGCGGCGCCTTGCAGCTGGCCGACCGTGAGCTCGCGCCCGGTGAGGTCGTCGAGTTGTGCGAGCAGCTCCGCACTGGACATTGCCTGGTTGCCGTCGAGGACGAAGCCATTCACCTGCAGGCGCGGACCGGCTTCGGCGGCGGGGTCGTCCGGTGCATCGGGCAGATTGATCTCGAGGCGTTGCCGGTCGGGCAACTGCAGTGGCGCCTGGTCGATACCCTGTTGTGCCTGGCCGGCGTCCGGTGCGGTGGCAGCCAGGGTGGAGAGCGTGAACAGCGAGGCGGCGAGGCCCGCCAGCATGGAGGTCGAACGCAACTTCAGATTCCTTCTGGGAGGCGGATGCCATTGTCGACGAGGTTCAGTTGAGGGCTGTAAGTCGCCGCATCGAACAATTTTGGGGTCGTCATCATCAGGGGGCGGAGCGGCTGGTCATCGGTCTGGCTGGCCGCCTGCCGAGCAGTCGCAAGGCGCGTATCGACGACGCTGGGTGAAAGGTTGCCGGTTACCGTCAGTACACCGTCCACGTAGGTGATGTCGTAGTTGCCCAGGCCGAGGCCCAGGGCGTCACTGGCGACGATAGCGTAGGCACCGGCGCTGGCATTCGCCGTGGTACCGCTGCTAGTGAGGTTGACGCTGTTGACCTGGTCGCCTGCCACCAGGCCCGAAGTGCTGAAGCCGTTGAGATTCGCCGCCTGGCCGGCGGTCTTGCTGGCGTTGTCGGCCGTGATGGTCAGGCTGGCCTTGTCGATGGTCAGGGTGCCGGCGAGCATTTCGATGTCGTAGCCGAACTGGCTGGAATACAGGCCACCAAGTTGTAGGTCGGCTGCGCTGTAAGTGCCCGCATTGGCGCTGCTGGCGGTGTACACGGCGCTGCCGGAAACCAGCGTCGAATCGTAGCCGATGGGGAACACCAGGGCGCCGGTGCTGCTGGTGGCGTTGCCGTCGTAAGTCTTGCTGACATTGCCGGCGCTGACGCTGAGGGCCGTCATGAAGGCGCGCAACAGCGGCGCGCTGTGGCCCTCATACAGTCGCCAGGTGGCGCCTGTGCCGCCAGCGTCGTCGATGTCCCAGCCAGCCGCCACGAAGGGCGCCAGGCTGGTGAGCTGGGCGCTGGTCAGCCCCGACACGCCCGTGGTATTGCCTGCCCCGACGCCCTGTGCCAGGCCGCTGGTGGAGGTGTTCCAGAAGCTGCCGGTGACGGTGCCGGCATTGCTACCCACCAGGCCGCCGACCGCGCCGACGCTGGAGTTGGCCGTGCCCGTGGAATAGACACGCAGCAGGCTGCCGTCGTTGAACCCGACCAGGCCACCCGCCGTGGCGCTGCCCTGGGCGCTGCCAGTGGCGTAGCTGTCGCGGATGGTGCCGGTGCTGGCGTTGCTGCCGGCCAGGCCGCCGCCATTGAGGCCGCCGCTGGCGCCGCCTGTGGCCAGGGACTCGCTGAGCGTGCCGGCGTTGGTGCCGACCAGGGCGCCGACATTGCCCGTGCCACTGACATCGAGATCGCTGCTGACCCGCTCGACCACACCCGCCGAAGCGTTGTAGCCCACCAGGGCTCCGGCGTAGGTACCGCCAGCCACGCTGCCGCCCAGCAAGCTGAGGTTGCCGATGTAACCGGTGTTGTAGCCGAACAGGCCGCTGTAGGTGCTGCCGGGGCGGTTGATGGCCAGGCCGCTGATGCGATGCCCTTGCCCATCGAACCGGCCAGTGAAGGGGTTGGCCAGGCTGCCGATAGAGAGGAAGCCGCTGCCGTTGTTCCAAAGCGTGCTGCTGGAGGCGTCGATATCGTTTGCCAGAACGAAGCGGCTGCCTGCCAGGCTGGTGGAGGCCAGGCCCTGCAGGCCATAGACATCGGTGATGCGGTACGGCGTGGCGACGCTGCCGTCACCGCCCAGGGCGCGCACGAAGGTGGCACCGGGGCTGAGGCGGAAGTCGGTGACGCTGAAGCTGGGCAGGCTGGCCGCCACCTGGCTCCAGGTGCCGCCGGTGAGATTCAGCACGCCGAGGTTGACGCCACCGTTGCTGGTTGCGGTGCCGGCAGCAGAGAGGGTCAGGCTGCCGTTGGCGGCGTCGATGCCATCCCCCAGCAGGACGTTGCCGCCATTGCTGGTGCTGAGGGTCAGCCCGGCGTTGTCGCCCCAGGTCAGGCGGTCGGCCACGTTGAGGTTGCCGCCTGCCGACAGCTGGCGCGTGCCGCTGATGCCGAAGGTACCGCCGCTGTCGAGGTTGAGCAGGCCGCCGGAACCGAGGTTGGTGTCCAGGCTGTAGTTGGCGGCGCTGGCGGCCAGGTAGAGGCCATAGCCGCTGCTGGTGAGGGCTGAGAAGTCGCTGGACGAAAGGAAGGCGAGGTCGCTGTCTGCATAACTGCCGCGCGCGGCCAGGTAGCGGCTGCGGGTCGCCGAGAGGCTGCCCTGCCCCGTGGTCAGGCGCGCGGCGGAGCTGTAGACGTCCAGCCCCTGGATGCCGTTGGTGCCGATCACGTCGCCGAAGCTGGCGCCGGTGTCGGCGTTGCCATCCAGGTAGGCGATGGCGCCGTTGGCATCCAGGCCGCTGGCGTCGCTGAGGATGTAGTAGTAGCCGTCCGCCCCGCTGCTGCCGCTGCCGATGGCCACGCCGCCGGATACGGCGGTCAGCGTCGCGCCCGCCAGGGCGGCGCTGCCGCCATTGCTGAAGGCCTTGCCGCTGATGGCGATGGGCGTGGTGCTGTAGCGCCAGGTGAAGTAGGGGTAGAGGTTGGCGCCGGTGCCCCAGATGGACGAGGAGAAGCCGGACGGCAGCCCACCCTGGAGCTGCGCGGTGGTACGCGCGGTGATGCCGTTCATCAGGCCACCGGACGTGGCCTGCGACTGGCCACTGGTCTGGGTGTTCCAGTAGGCGTTGCTGATGGCGCCGTTGGTGCCGTTGTTGTAGCCGACGAAGCCACCCAGCTGGGTGCCGCCGGCGACGTAGCCGGTGGAGTAGCTGTTGCTGATGGTGCCGTTGATGAAATTGACCCCGGCGAAGCCGCCGATGTTGCTCGCAGAGCCCTGGCCGATCACCGCGCCGGTGGCGTAGGAGTCGGTGATGCTGCCTTCGTTGTGCCCGACGAAGCCGCCGACCGGCCCCGACGACGCCCTCACCGTGCCGGTGGCGTAGGACTGGCTGATGGAGCCGCCATCGCCGCTGTAGCCGTTGGCGCCCACCAGGCCACCGACATAGCCGAGGTTGGCGGTCGTGTTGGTGCCGGTGACATTACCGGTGGCATAGGAGCGGGTGATGCTGCCGCCGTTGACATTGAAGCCGACCAGGCCACCGACCTGGTAGCCGGCCCCGGTGACGTCGCCGGTGGCGGAGGCATCGGCGATGGCGCCGCTGTCGTTGGTGCCCACCAGCCCGCCGGTGTTGGCTTCGCTGGTGCTGGTGCCGCTGACCGTGGTGCTGGCCGATGCGTTGCCGAGGGTGCCGCCCTGCATGTAACCCACCAGGGCACCGACGTTGTCTCTGCCGGTGGCGTTGCCGCCCACCAGCTTGACGTTGGCCAGGGTCGCACCGGAGGTGTAGCCGAACAGGCCGACATAGTCGGTGGCCGCGCGGTTGATGGCCAGGCCGGTGATGCTGTGGTCCTGCCCGTCGAAGCTGCCGGTGAACTGCTGGGCGTTGTTGCCGATCGGGCGCAGGCCCGAGGCGCCCCACACCTCGCCGTAGTAGCCGCCGCTGGCAGCCATGGCGCTGGCCAGGCTCAGGTCGGTGCCCAGGCGGTAGTTGGCTGACAAATCCAGCCCCATCAGTTGCAGGGCGTGGGGGGTGAAGATGGTCGTGGAGTATTCGTTGCGTAGCATCGGCCGGGTATCGCCTTCGAACATCACCCACATGTTGGTGAAGTCGAAGCCGGTGTAGGCCGACTGGTTGCGCACGGCGCTGGTCAGGCCGGTACCGCCACCCAGGGAGCTGGACTGGCCGGTGCTGTTGATGTCCCAGTAGCTGGTGTTGACGGTGATGGTGGGCAGGTAGCCGCCACCGATCAGGCCGCCCGTGGTGGTGTAGCCGGTGACCTTGCCGCTGGCGTAGGTGTTGGTCAGCGTCGCGCTGGAGATCACCTCGCCCAGCAGCCCGCCCGCAAACGCACTGGTGTTGCTGACCGTGGCGGTGACCGAGCCGGTGGCATAGGAGTCGGCCATGGCAATGCTCTGCACGCTGCCCGCCAGCCCGCCCACCACGGTCAGGCCGGTCACGTCGGCGGCAGAGGACGAGTAGCGGATGATGCCGTTGTTGACCGTGCCGGCCAGGCCGCCGACGAAGGCCCCGGAGCCGGACACGCTGCCGGTCATGTGGACGTTGCTGAGGGTGCCGCCGAGGGTGGCGGCGATACCGCCGACGTTCATCTGGCCGGTGATGCGGGCATTCGACAGGGTCAGGTCACGGACGTTGCCGCTCACAGTGCGGAACAGCCCGACGTCGCTCTCCGACCCGCGGTTGATGGTCAGCTTGTCGATGCTGTGGCCAAGGCCGGCGAAGTTGGTGCTCGCCCCATCCAGCGGGTTGAAGCCGGCGCCACCGTTCCAGCCCGCGGTGGCGCTGGCGTCGATGTCGTTGCCCAGGGCGTAGAAGCCCGTGCTGGTGATGTTCTGCAACGCGCCGATGTCATGGATCAGGGTGTAGCCGGTGCCCGCCAGGCTGAGGCTGGCATTGCTGCCGGACAGGGTCACGCGGGCGCCCTTGTTCAGGCTGTAGCTGCCGCTGTAGGACATGGACAGCCCCGCGTTGTTGCCGGTGGCGGTGATGTCCTTGTTGATGATGATGCTGCCGGCGGCGTTGAGCGCCAGCACGGTGTTGGCGCTCCAGCTGATGGCTGCATCCACGGTGATGTTGCCGGCCTGGCTGCCGCCGACACCGGTGGTCACCGTCACCCCGGTGCTGGCCAGGGCATTGGTGAGGGTGTTGACATTGAGCACGCTGTCGTTGGCGTTGCCATTGAAGCCGCCCATACCGGAGCTGGGGGCGTTGGAAATGGTGACGTTGTAAGGATCGATCAACCACTCGCCGGTTTTGCCCTTGGGCGCCAGGGTGGTGACCTTGACGTCGTCGGCGATTTTCACGTGGGCGCCGCTGGTGTCGATGAAACCGCCATTTCCACCGTCCGGAGCGCTGGCATCGAGGGTGCCGGCGACGTTCACCACGCCGCCGTCGAAATCGCCGAGCAGCAGGATCTTGCCATCCTTCTCGCCCAGGGTGCGGGCTTCGATCACGCCAGTGTTGTTGACCACCGTCTTGAGCAGGGCATCGCCAGCATTAGCGGTCAGCACCACTTGGCCGCCATCGGCCTTGATCAACTGGTGGTTCTCCACCAGGGCATCCACTGCCGCTTCGTCCACCTGCACGTTGAGCAGGCCATCGCCGGCGAAGTCCAGGGTCATCGCATTACCGGCCGCCAGTGTGGCCGAACCGCGGTTGGCGACGATCACGCCCTGGTTGCTGACAGTACCGCCGAGCAGCGCCACGGCGCCGCCATCGGCGCGGATACTGCCCTGGTTGACCACCGCAGCCGGGCTACCATCACCCTTGAAGTGGTACTGGCCCTTGTCGAAGTCCTCGACCGACAGATCAAGGGTCGACGCCACCAGTCCGCCGACATTGACACTGGCTCCGTTGCCGAACAGCACGCCATTTGGGTTGACCAGGAAGACGCGACCGTTGGCATCGAGTTGGCCCATGATCTTCGAGCCATCGCTGCCCACTACCCGGTTGAGGGCAATGGAGTCGCGGCCTGGCTGATTGAAGGTCACCTTGTTGCCGGCGCCAATGTCGAAGCTCTGCCAGTCGATGGCCAACTTGTTGCTGGCCTGATCGATGACCATTTGCTGGGCATTGGGCTGGCTGATGTTACCGCTGCCGGACACCACCTGGCCGCCCGTGGGCAGGTCGGCGGCCATGGTCGAACCCGCCAGCAGCAGGCTTGCCACCAGCACTGCACTCGAACCCTTGCCGCGCCTGCGGGCATGTTCGTTGGCGACGCTCCAGGCGCCGTTGTTCGGATTCCAGACGAGGGCGTAGGCACGGTTCATGACAGCCTTCCTGTTATTGGCGATTGTTATTTAAAGAAGCGTTCCCGCTTGCCGCGACTGGGTAAGGTAAGCGCGTGATGTAGCCATCAGGAGCGGGGAAACTCGCAGAATCTAAACTGATGGCAAAATGGGCGCTTGATAGAACTTGCGCCGCGCCTAGCTTATAGGAAGAAAAAATGGACGGGGATTTTCCTGATGGCGATTTGACACCCTCTGTTCGGTCGGCCATCGATTGGGAACTGGCACAGATTGTCCAGCCACCTCCTGCCGCTCCGCTGACGCCGGCCCCGCGCCGGCCGCCGCCGCGGTATTTGGATGATCCCCGCATTGCCCGTGCGGTACGCCTGCTCGACGGTGTTCCGGCAGCGCCTCTTGGCCTGGATGCCGTGGCCGAGCATGTCGGCCTTAGCCCGTTTCATTTCCAGCGCTATTTCCAGGAGGTGATGGGCGAGTCGCCCAGTGCCTACCTGCGTCGCACCCGGCTGGATCGTGCCGCGATGGGGCTGCTGATGGGCGCGGAGTCGGTAATGCAGGTCGCCCTGGATGCCGGGTACGCCAGCCACGAAGCGTTCATCCGGGCCTTCCAGCGTCGTTTCGGCAGGGTGCCCAGCCAGTACCGTCAGTTCGCGCAGCGCAACCGCCCCCTGCCGACCTCACTGCAGTGCGAGCAGGCTGCGCAGGTTCGGGTGCAGCTCTTCAAGCCGCTGCCCCTGCTCGCCATGCGCTTTCACGGCTCCTATGGTGATCGTGAGGAACACTGGCATATCTTCGGAGATTACCTGCGCCGGATCGGTTTCCCTCTCGAGAAGGCGCAGGCGCTGGGCGTCTCCCTGGATGGTTCCCTGGTGACGCCGGCTGAGCAGATACGGTACGACTGCGCGGTGATC
Source organism: Pseudomonas berkeleyensis (assembly GCF_014109765.1). Classification (NCBI taxonomy): domain Bacteria; kingdom Pseudomonadati; phylum Pseudomonadota; class Gammaproteobacteria; order Pseudomonadales; family Pseudomonadaceae; genus Pseudomonas; species Pseudomonas berkeleyensis. The sequence goes on along the minus strand of NZ_CP059139.1, from coordinate 5,500,474 downwards.
GACCCGGGCTTCGACGCCACGGCCACGGCGCTGACCCGGCACAGTCTGCCGGCGGGTCGTTACGCGACGCTGCGTTTCGATGGTGCCTACCTGCCAGGCATCGTCAATACCCTGAGCAGCGTCGCGATCGCCTGGTTGCCCGCGTCAGGCGAGAAGCTGAAGGCGGTCAACAACGGCGGGTTCGAGCTGTTCCACACACCGCCCTGGACACAGAGCGGCGGCCAGCAATCGGTCACCGTGGCGTTGCCGCTGGCCTGACGCCGTCAGGCGTTCTTCTCTTCGCTCAGCGCCTGGTAGCGCTGCTGCAGCTCTTCGCGGATCTGCCGGCGCTGTTTGGCCTGGCGCTGGCGGCGCAGGCCGTCGGGAGTATCCGGCTGCAATTCCGGAATCGGCGCCGGACGGCCATTGGCATCGACCGCGACCATGGTGAAGAAGCAGCTGTTGGTGTGGCGCACCGAGCGCTCGCGGATGTTCTCGGTGATCACCTTGATGCCGATCTCCATCGAGGTGCGCCCAGTGTGGTTGACCGAGGCGAGGAAGGTGACCAGCTCGCCGACGTGTACCGGCTCGCGGAACATCACCTGATCCACCGACAGGGTCACCACGTAGCAACCGGCATAGCGGCTGGCGCAGGCGTAGGCGACTTCGTCGAGGTACTTGAGCAGGGTGCCGCCGTGGACATTGCCGGAGAAATTGGCCATATCCGGTGTCATCAGTACGGTCATCGTCAGTTGCGCAGTTCCGGCTTCCATGGTGACTCCGAATGGGGGCTGTGCGCTGCAGCGCTGGCTGCAGCCCGGCTAAGATGGGCTTTTGCTTTCCTAGGATGCCAGATGATGCCTATGCGCCACATTCCGCTTTTGCTATTGAGCCTGCTTGCCCTGCCGGTGCTGGCCGAGGAGCAATGCGCCAGCGCGGCGCAATGTAACCAGGTCGGTACGGCGGCTTATCAGGCGGGCCGTTTCGACCAGGCCATCGAGGCCTTCGAGCGGCAGTTGCGCCGTGTCGAGCGCGACGATGCCGTCGGGCTCGAACTGGCCGTGAACAACCTGATGCTGGCCAACCTGCGCGCGGGCGATGCCGGAATGGCGCGGGCCTGGCTGCAACTGGCGCTGGACAGCAACCTGTCCGGCTCGGCGACTCGCCACAACCTGGCCAAGGTCTCGCAGGCGCTGGATTATTCGGCGTTGAGCGCCAGCCCGGTGGGTCGCTACCTGCGCTACGGCGGTCAGGCCGTGTGGAGCGAATTGCAGATCAGCGAAGATGGCAGTGGCGGTTATCTCGCCAATTTCGCCCCTCTGCGCGCCGGTGCCCGGGTCGAGGAATATGGCCCGGCCGCGATCGGTGGGCTGGAGGGTAAGTTGGTGGGTGATACCGTGCAGATGCGCCTGGAGGACGCCGGCGGCAGCGATTGTGCGGTGCAACTGCTGCGCGAGGGCATCCATATGCAGGTGCTGGAGGTGTTCGCCGACGGCTGCCAGGACTATGGCGGCATGGGCATCAGCGTGGGGGGAAACTACATCAAGGTACGCCCCTGAGCGTCACAGCCCGTAGTGGGACTTGAGCTGCTGCACGCTGTCCTGCTCCTCCAGCAGGAAGGCATCGAAGCGTTCGATCAGATCAGGGCGTCGGGCGCTGCTGAGGTGGAAGCTGGTGTAGATCAGCGGCAGTTGCTGATCCAGCTGCAGGTAGTCGCCGGCCATGCCCAGTTGGCCGAGCTGGTAGCGCACCACCTGCGGATTGGCGTAGAGCGCATCGATACGCCCGCGCGCGACCATGCGGATCAGGCTGTGGATATCCTGGGTTTCCACCAGGCTTACGTCGCCCTTGTCGAGCAGGGGTTGCCAGGCCTGGGCGGTGAAACCTCGCACCGTGCCCAGGTGGTGAATGTTGTTCAGGCCCTGGCCGCGACGGCTGGCCAGCACCAGGGTGCCGTCGACGATCTGAATCGCCGCCTCGCTGTAGTACAGCGGGTGATCGATCTTGGCCTGGCGCGCCCAGGTGGGATTGTCGGGGAACAGCAGGTCGAGGCTCTGCTCGTCGAGCATGTTGCGATACAGCCGGTTGAGCGGCTGCGGCAGCAGCTCCAGCGTCAGCCCCTCGTGCTTGGCGAAGGCTTCCAGCAAGTCCAGGCAATAGCCTTCGGGCGGGCTGTCGGGGGTGATGCGGTAATAGGGATAGTAATCGTGCTGCTCGATGCCGACGCGCAAGGTTTCGCCTTGCGCCAGAGCGGCTGCCATCAGCAGGGCCAGCAGTAGCCAGCGTTTCATGCGTCGTTCTCCGCCTCCTCGCTGGCTACAGATTAGCCCAGAGGGCGATCAGGCGTGACTGAGATACCAGCGCCAGTCCTGTTCGCCCACCTCGCCCATGAACTGACGGTACTCGGCCCATTTGATCGCCAGGAACACCTTGAGGAACTCCTCACCCAATGCCTCGCGCGCCCAGCTCGAACCTTCCAGATTGCGCAGGGCAGTGAGCCAGTCGGTAGGCAAGGTTTCGCGGGCCTGCTCGTAGCCATTGCCGACGATGGCCTCGCCTGGATCGATCTGCTCGCGGATACCTTTGTGGATACCGGCGAGGATCGCCGCTGCGGCCAGATAGGGATTGGCATCGGCGCCGCAGATACGGTGCTCGACGTGACGGCTGTTGGCCGGCCCGCCCGGTACGCGGAACGACACGGTGCGGTTGTTCACCCCCCAGCTCTTGGCCAGCGGCGCGTAGCTGTTGGCCTGGAAGCGGCGGAAGGAGTTGGCGTTGGGGCAGAAGATCGCCATGGCATCGCCCAGCGTGGCCATCATGCCGCCGATGGCGTGGCGCAGCAGTGGCGTGCCATACGGGTCTTCCGAGGCCATCAGGTTGTTGCCCTCGGCGTCGGCCAGCGACACGTGCATGTGCAGGCCGCTGCCGGCTTGATCGCCGAACGGCTTGGCCATGAAGCAGGCCTGTAGCCCGTGCTTGTTGGCCACGCCCTTGACCAGGCGCTTGTAGCGCACGCCTTCGTCCACTGCCTGCAGGGCATTGAAGCGGTGCTCCAGGGTCAGTTCGAGCTGGCCGGGTGCGTATTCGGAAATCGCCGTGCGTACCGGCAGGCCCTGCGCCTCGCAAGCAGCGTAGAGATCGTCGAGGAACGGTTGCACCTGCTCCAGCTCGTACACGCCATAGACCTGCGGCGCCTGCGGGCGCACGCCGTTCATCTGCACGGCGGGCTGTGGGCGGCCATTGGCGTCGCGTTGCTTGTCCAGCAGGTAGAACTCCAGCTCCACCGCCATCACCGGGTGATAGCCGTCGGCCTTCAGCGCCTCGATGGCACGCACCAGCACGTGGCGGGGGTCACCCGGCGTGGCCGGCAGACCCTGGGTCGGGTGCATGCTCACCTGCAACTGGCCGGTGGGCACCGCGCGCCAGGGTTGCAGGGTCAGGCTACCGGGGAGGGGGTAGGTCCAGCAGTCGGCATCGGCCACTTCCCAGACCAGGCCACTTTCCTCGACGTCCTCGCCCTGGATGGTCAGCGACAGGATGGAGCTGGGCAGCGGTCGGCCGTTCTCGTAGATCGCCAGCAGTTCGTCGCGGTGCAGCAGCTTGCCGCGTGGAATGCCGTTGGCGTCGATCAGCATCAGCTCGATGCTGCGCACCTCGGGGTGGCGTTCGAGGAAATCGCGGGCTTCCTGGGGGTTGGCGAATTGCATGGTGATCTCTCACTTAGGGTGCGCCGTGCGCACCAGAAAGGTAACGGTGCGCGCGGCCTGGTCGGCTCCGCGGCACCCTACAGTTGTTGCGGACTACTCACGGGCGCCAGGGATGGCCAGCAGCTCGGTGAGGGCCGTATCGAGCATGGCGATCAGCTTGTCCACATCCGCGGCCGTGGTGCTGGGGCAGCACAGGGTCATGTTGTGGAACGGGGTGATCAGGATGCCGCGGTTGATCAGGTACAGGTGCAGGGCCATCTGCAGCTCGTCATGGAAGGCGGCCTCGGCCTCGGCGCCGGTGCGCGGCGGCGTGGCGCAGAACTGGAATTCGCAACGCGCGCCCAGCTCGGTCACCGACCACTTCAGGCCGTGCTTGTCGATCAGGTGGCGGAAGCCCTCGGCCAGGCGTGCGGCCAGCGGCAGCATGTGGTCGTAGGCGGCCTGGGTCATCACCTGTTCCAGGTTGGCGCGCATGCAGTGCATGGCCAGGGCATTGGCCGACAGGGTGGTACCCATGCCGCTGTGGCCGTGACCATGGCTGCCTTCGCTGGCGCGTTGGCGGGCCTGGGTCATGGCGTCGGCCATCGCTGCGCTGCAACCGAAGATGCCGCACGGCACGCCGCCGGCGATTGGCTTGCCGACCACGAAGAAGTCCGGGTCGAGCCCCCACAGCCGTGTACAGCCGCCGATATCGGTGGAGATGGTGTGGGTTTCGTCGATGATCAGCAGGCTGCCGTACTTGCGCGTGAGCTCGCGGCACTTCTGCATGAAGCCCGGATCGGGCAATACCATGCCGATGTTGGTCATCGCCGGCTCGCAGAGCAGGGCGCATACGTCGCCTTGCGCCAGCGCCGCTTCCAGCGCCTCGATATCGTTGAAAGGAATGGCGCGGCTGTGCTCGGTCAGGTCATAGGCCTGGCCGACCAGGCCCGAGCGGTGCACGGTCTGGCCGTCGCGCTCGCGCACCATGACGTCGTCGACAGTGCCGTGGTAGCAGCCGTCGAACACCAGCAGGGTCTTGCGCTGGGTGATGGCGCGCGCCCAGCGCAGCACATAGCGGTTGGAGTCGGTGGCGGTGGCGGTCACCTGCCAGTAGGGCAGGCCGAAGCGCTGAGCCAGCAGTTCGCCGCAGACCACAGCATCCTCACCTGGGAGCATGGTGGTCAGGCCATTGTTGGCCTGCTCGGCGAGGGCGCGCGCCACCGGATCGGGCGAGTGGCCGAACATGGTGCCGGTGTCACCCAGGCAGAAGTCGACGTATTCATGACCGTCGACATCGAAGAAGCGCGCCCCCTTGGCACGCTCGACGAACAGCGGCACCGGTGTCGACCAGTCGGCCATCCAGTGCATCGGCACGCCGCCATACAAGGAATGGCGGGCACGCTCGGCCAGGGCCACCGACTTCGGGTTGCGTTCGAGGAAGCGGGCGCGCTCACGGGCAGCGAAGGTTTCCACGGCGGTTGGGGCGATACCACTGGCAGTCATCTTGAACACCTCGTTCGAATTTCCACACATGGTATTTTGTGATCACAGAAATTACAAGTTATCCAGGTATACGCAAAAATAGTTAGAATTGACCATATTCTGTGATCACAGAATATCGATATGCTTGCATGAGTATCACCGATAACCATCACACGACACCCACTGGAGAACGCCATGCGCGACTGCCTGCTCACCCTGTCCCAACTGCCTGCACCGCCACAGGGACGTTAAACCATGAGCGACAATCTGCAGGAACAGCTGTATCAACGTATTCGTGAGGGTCTGCTGGCCGGTCGTTTCCAGCCGGGGCAGGCCTTGAAGATTCGTGACCTGGCCGCGCAGTGGGGCACCAGCCCGATGCCGGTGCGGGCCGCGTTACAGCGCCTGGTGGCCGAAGGCGCGCTGGAGGGCGAGCAGCAGCGCTCGGTTCGCGTTCCCTCGATGACCCGTGAGCGTTACGAAAACATTTTCCAGGTTCGTCTGGCGCTGGAAGGGCTGGCGGTCGAACTGGCCACGCCACGCCTGAGCAGCGATGAACTGGAGCTGCTGCGTGATTGCGTGCGGCGTATGGACGTGGCCATCGAGCAACGCCAGGTACAGGCCTACCTGGACGCCAATAGCCAGTTCCATCTGCGGCTCTACGGTGCCTGTGGCAACCCGGTGCTGGTACGTTCGATCGAGTCGCTATGGTTGCAGATCGGCCCGTTCTTCAACCGCCTGTTCACCGGCGCCGACCTGTCGCTGCGACTCAACGACTTTCATGAGGACGCCTTCGCTGCCATCGAGGCCGGCGATGCCAAGGCAGCTCGCCATGCCATGGAGCAGGATCTCGTGTACTTCGCGCGCTTCTTGCTCAACTTACTGGAGCTGGAGCAGGCGAGATAGCAAGTGGCTATCTCGCTGTACTTGCTGGCTGCCTTATAATTCGCTGCTAGCTAACTAATGGATGGCTTCATGTCGGATTACAGCGCCAAGCGGTTTTTGATCGTCGACGACTTTTCCGACTTTCGTAATTCGGTCAAAGCAATGCTGCGCGAGATGGGTGTCAGAGACGTGGACATGGCCGATCGTGGCGAACAGGCCATCGCCATGTGCCGGCACAAGCGCTACGACATCATTCTCCACGATTACAACCTGGGGGCCGGCAAGAACGGCCTGCAGACGCTGGAGGAGCTGCATGCCGCGCGCCTGATCAGCAATCAGTGCATCTTCGTCATGGTCACCGCCGAGAGCAGCCAGGCCATGGTGCTGAGCCTGCTCGAGCACGAGCCGGATGCCTACCTGACCAAACCCTTCAACCTGGCCAGTCTGGCTCAGCGCCTGGACAAGCTGGTGGAGCGCAAGACGCTGCTCAAGCCTGTGTTGCAGGCGCTCGACAAGCGCAATCCGGCCGAGGTGCTCAGTGCCTGCGAGGCGCTGTCCAAACAGGACAAGCGCCTGCAGCCGTTGTGTCTGAAGTACAAGGCGGGCGCGTTGCGCGACTTGGCCCGGCACCAGGAGCTCGAACAATTGCTGCAGGCGGTGCTGGCCGATCGTGCCATGCCCTGGGCCTTCCAGGCGCTGGGTGCTCTGCTGCACGAGCGTGGCGATCTGTTGCGGGCTCGCGAAATCTACGAGCAAGGCCTCAAGGCGTTCCCCATGCAACCCGGCTTGTACGACGGCTTGTCCGCCGTGCTGGAACAGCAGGGTGAGGCCAAGCGTGCACAGCAGGTGCTCGAAGATGCCGTGCGCATCTCGCCGCTGGCCATGCGCCGGCAGATGCAACTGGGCAAGCTGGCGATGCACAACGAAGACTTCGAGGGCGCCACCAAGGCCTATCGCAGCGCGGTGGAGCAGGGCAAGAATTCACGTCTGAAGAGCCCGGAAAACTACCTGGCGCTGAGTCAGGCGCTGATGGCCAGCGCGGGCGAAGAAACCCTGGGCAAGCGGGCGCAACTGGAAATCACCCAGGTGCTCAGCGAGCTGGGCCAGCAGTATGCGGCGGACAAGGCCATCCAGGTACGCCGTCGCCTGATGCAGGCGAGCAGCCTGCAGAAATCCGCCGAGCCGGCGCGTGCCGCGCAGATTGCAGCAGACGCGGCGGCGGAACTGCAGAATCTCGGCGAGTTCCTTCCGGCCGAGGTGGCCCTGACCCTGGTCGGACAGCTCCAGCAACTGGGCCAGAAGGAAGCCGGCACCCAGTTGCTCAAGGATTGCCTGGAGGTCTACGGTGACGACGCCAAGATTCTCGAATCGATCAGCCGCCTGACCGACGACCCGAGTGTCTTCGCTGCCAGCAAGGAGGCGATCGACTTCAACCGCCGGGGCGTGCAGGCCTACAAGCAGGGGCAGGTTGGCGAGGCGCTGGCGTTGTTCCGCCGGGCGCTGGGCCTGCAACCGAAGAACATCAGCATCGCTCTCAACGCGGCCCAGTCAATGTTGCGCCTGGGTACCGAGCAGCCGTCGTCCGAATGGCGCGAGGAGGCGCGCAGCTGTCTCGATGGCGTGCGCATGATCGCTCCCAGCGATGCACGCTACGCGCGCTACCAGCAACTGCGACGCAGGGTATTCGACACATGAGCGGGCTCGACCTCAGCACCATCATCGCCTCTACCGTGCATGACATGAAGAATTCCCTGGCACAGTTGGGCCAGGCGCATGCGCGCTGGCTCGCGCAACTGCCAGACGAGCTGCAACATACCCCCGAGCGCGGCGTGATCGAGTACGAAACGGCGCGCCTGAACGGCATGCTGGTGCAGTTGCTCGGCCTTTACAAACTGGAGGTCAACCAGCTGCCGCTGTACCCGTCGCATCACGAGCTGGACGACTTCATCCAGGCGCAGCTGGCGCGCCACCGCGACGTGCTCGACAGCCGTGGCATCCAGGCGCGCGGCGAGGTCAGCGAATTCGATCTAATGGGCTTCTTCGATCAGGAGCTGCTGGGCTCGGTGCTGGGCAACGTGATCGCCAATGCCATCCGCTATGCCCGCAGCGCCCTGCTGATCAGCGCCAGCGAGCAGGACGGCGAGCTGCTGCTGTACGTCAACGACGATGGCGCCGGCTATCCTCAGCAAATGCTCGAGCGCCAGGGCGACTACATCCTCGGCCTCAGCCAGAGCAGTGGCAGCACCGGCCTGGGTCTGTACTTCGCCGCACGCATCGCCCAATTGCACCAGCGCGATGGCCGTCGTGGGCGAGTCGAACTGAGCAACGGCGGCCCGCTCGGTGGTGGCGAGTTTCGCATCTATCTGCCCTGAATCCTGGCAGTGTAAGGTCGCCAGGATTCAGGTGCGCGCTCAGCTTTCCAGCCAGACGTCCCGGCACCAGTGCCAGACCGAGTCCCAGCTCTCGTCGGTCAGTTCGCCTTCGTCGCCGTCCCACAGCCAGACCTGGCCTTCCACGTCCACCGCGTAATAGTTGCGGCCGTCCTGGCACAGCGGCACCAGGTCGCGGGGCAGGCCGAGATCCCAGGCTACCGAAGTGACCTCCGGCAAGTAGGTGTGCGAGTGCGGGTCGCTGGCGGTCACCGGTTCCAGGCGGCCGTAGACCACGTCGCTGACCTTGAGCAGAAACTCACGTAGTTCGAAGGGCAGGTGGATGAGGATCTGCTCCTGAATCTCCACCAGGGTTTCCTCGTCCGGCAGCTCCAGCGGCACCGGTACCGGCTCGTTGAGTTCGCGCAGCTGTTCGATGACTTCTTCCACGGCGTTGGCTCCTCATGGCATGGGATCGGCTTTATACAGTAGCTGGCCGGCAGAATGAAAACATGTTGCCGCCCCCGCATACTGATGCTTTTGCGGAGTGCTCCTATGTCTATCGTCTGGCACTGCTTGCATCACCGTGAACTGGATACCGCCACGCTGTATGAGCTGCTGGCGCTGCGTACCCAGGTGTTCGTGGTGGAGCAGAATTGCCCTTATCTGGAAACCGACGGGCAGGATCTGCTCGGGGATACCCATCATTTGCTGGCGCATGACGAGCGTGGTCTGGTGGCCTACTTGCGCCTGCTCGATCCGCAGCGCATGGGCGGTGAGGTGGTGATCGGCCGCGTGCTGGTCGCCGAGGTGGCGCGGGGTACTGGTCTGGGTCACCAGTTGATGGAACGTGCGTTGGCCGAGTGCCGGCAGCGCTGGCCGGGTGTGCCGGTCTATCTGTCGGCGCAGGCGCACCTGCAGGGCTACTACGAGCGCCATGGCTTCGCCGCGGTGACCGAGGTCTACCTGGAGGACGACATCGCGCATATCGGCATGCGTCGGGCTGCTACCGATCCATCATGACGGACTGTCAGTCCTGCTGTAGGAGCGGCTTCAGCCGCGATAGCGGGCTGACGCCGAAACGAAAGAACCCGGGCAAGCCCGGGTTCTTCGTTCTGCAGCTGCGATCAGTTCTGGCGAATACCCGCGATCAGCCAAGGCTGGTTATCGCCCTGGGCACGCTCCAGGCGCCAGCTTTCGCTGAACGGCTCGCCCTGGTCGAAGCGCGAGGTCTTCGATACGCCGCTGAAGGTCAGGGTGGCGATGGTCTTCTCGGCGTTGTCGTCGACGCCATCCAGTTGCACGTCGAGGTCATCGACGTAGGTGGACTGGAAGCCATCACCCAGTTCAGCGCGCTCGCGCTTGAGGAATTCCAGCAGTTGCGGGGTGACGAATTCGGCGATCTTGTCCATCTCGTTCGCGTCCCAGTGTTGCTGCAGGTTCATGAAGTGTTCGCGGCCAGCGGCCAGGAAGCTCTGCTCATTGAACCAGGCCGGCGCGTTGATCACCGGAGCGGCCGAAGCCAGGCGACCACCGAAGATATTGCTGCCAGCTGCCGGAGCGTTGGCCGCGCTCGGCATTTCACGCTGGTACGGAGCACCGCCGGCGGCTGCGGCTTGCGGCTGCTGGCGGGCACGACGGGCGGCGAGGAAGCGGAACAGCAGGAAGGCGATCAGGCCGAAGATCAGCATGTCCATGATCTGCAGGCCTTCGAAGCCGTCACCCATGAACATGGAGGCCAGCAGACCACCGGCAGCCAGGCCAGCCAGTGGGCCGAGCCAGCGCGAAGCACCGCTGGCGGCAGCGGCAGGTTGACGACCAGGAGCCTGAGCAGCCGATTGAGCCGGCGGAGTGGCCTGGCGAGTCTGGTGGCTGGGGGCGGAACCAAAGGATTTGCCACCGCCAAAACGTTTGGCGTGGGCTTCGAAACTGAAGGTCAGTGCCAGGCACAGAACCATGGCGATACTGAGGAAATGCTGCATCACGGTTTTCTCTCTTGTGGAAAAGCTTGGTCGGCATCTTGCCCGTCATGGGCAGGCATGACCAGTGACAGAATGTTTCCAGCTTTTGCCCGCTGTGCACCCGATCAGCAAACGTAGCCCGGATGTAATCCGGGAAAGCCCTTGCCCATATTCCCGGATTGCATCCGGGCTACGGGCGTTGCAGCAGCAGGGGCAGCGGGCCGCAGCGCAGTTGGCGGCGCAGGTAGGCACGGAAGTCGGCATGCGCTTCTTCGGGATGGCGCAGCCAGTGTACGAAGCTGCGCAGATAGGCGCTGGTCAGCAGGGTTTCTTCGGCGATGCGCCGCAGGTGCAGGGATTGCCTTCCGGCGGCTTCGCGCCACCACTGCACGGTGCGGCTGACGCGCATCAGGCCGAGTACCTGCAGGTGGATATGGCCAGGCTCGAGCTTGTACAGCAGCATCTGCCCGGTGACGGCGCGATGCGTTGCGAGGCTGTCGAGCCAGGCCAGCAGGCAGCTTTCCAGGCGTTGCTCGGCGTTCAGGGCTTTCAGCTCGGGGTTTCTGGCGTGGCTGAGCATGGCCAGGTCGGCACGGTCGAACCAGGCTTCGACGAGGTCATCCTTGTCGCGGTAATGGCGGGCGATATCGTCGAGGCCGATTTCCAGGGTGGCGGCCACGTCGAACAGATGAAGGCGTTCCCAGCCGCAGATGTCGGCCAGTTGCAGGGCGGTATCGAGGATGCGGGCGGGGTCGGCCGTGTTCTTCTTCATGCTTCGAGTATGGCTGCTATGACGGGTAGCGGCTCCTCGAACGACAAACGGAGCTTGAGGCTCCTCGGCTCTGCGTAGGGTGCGCTGTGCGCACCAGCGGTTTGGTGTGCCGCTGGCGGTGCGCACGGCGCACCCTACATTTTCATCGGCTTCATCAGCGCCAGTCGTACAGCTCTCTCTCGGACAAGGCGTGCATCGAGGTGGCGAGTGCCTGGAAGGCTTTCATCGAGGCCCAGATGCGACCGTTCAATTCGCTCTGCGCGGCCAGGTCGCCCAGTACCTGATCGGTTTCGCGCTGCATGGCCTGCAGCACTTCGTCGGGGAAGCGCTTGAGCAGCGTGCCGCTCTTCTTCAGCTCGTCCAGCGCCAGGGCATTGTGGAAGACATAGTCATCCATCATGTCGAGGGTGGCGGCGCGCGCCGCTTCGGTGACGATGGCCTGCAGATCCGCTGGCAGGGCGTCGAAGGCCTTCTGGTTGATCAGCAGTTCCAGCACCGACTGCGGCTCCTGCCAGCCGGGGTAGTAGTAATACTTGGCTGCCTTGTGCAGGCCGAAGGCCAGGTCGTTGTAGGGGCTGACCCAGTCGGTGGCGTCGATGGCGCCGCTTTGCAACGAGGTGAAGATTTCGCCGCCCGGCAGCACCACGGTGGTGGCGCCAAGCCGGCTCCAGACTTCGCCGCCGAGGCCCGGCATGCGGATCTTCAAACCCTTGATGTCATCCAGGCTGTTGATTTCCTTGTTGAACCAGCCGCCCATCTGCATGGTGCTGTTGCCGGCGGTCAGTGGTTTGAGGCCGAAGGGCGCGTAGGCCTCGTCCCACAGGGCCTGACCACCACCGTGGCTGAGCCAGGCGTTCATTTCCAGGGTGGACAGGCCAAAGGGCACGGCGCCGAAGAACTGCGCGGCGGGCACTTTGCCTTTCCAGTAATAGGGGGTGCCGTGGCCGAGCTCGGCGGTGCCGCGCGATACCGCGTCGAACACCTCGAGGGCCGGTACCAGTTCGCCTGCGGCGTAGATCTTCACGGTCAGGCGACCAGCGCTCATGGCGTTGATGCGCTCGGCCAGCCGCTCGGCGGCCATGCCGGTGCCCGGCGCGTTCTTCGGCCAGGTGGTGACCATTTTCCAGTGGAAACTCTGCGCAGGCGCGGCGGCCGCCGTGGCAGGTTTCGCGTCATCCTTGCAGCCGATCAGGCCGAAGGCGAGCAGGGGCAGAAGCAGCAGGGAGGCAAGGCGCATGGGCAATATTTCCACAAAGAAAAACGGGGCCAGAACGGCCCCGTGGCAAGGCGATCAACGCCAGTTGTACAGCTCTTTCTCGGAGAGCTCGTGCATGGCGCTGGCTTCCTTGAGGAAGGCTCTCTGCGAGTTCAGGATGCGCGCGTTGAGGTCGTTCTCGGCTGCCAGGGCATCGAGCACCTCTTCGGACTGCTGACGCATGGCCTGCAGCACTTCGTCAGGGAAGCGCTTGAACTGCACGCCGTGATCCTTGAGGTTCTGCAGCGCCTTGGCATTGTTGAAGACGTAGTCGTCCATCATGTCCAGAGTCGAGGCACGGGCGGCTTCGACGACGATGGCCTGCAGGTCAGCCGGCAGGGCGTCGAAGGCCTTCTGGTTGACCATGGACTCGACCACTGCCTGTGGCTCCTGCCAGCCCGGGAAGTAGTAGTACTTGGCCGCCTGGTGCAGGCCGAAGGCCAGGTCGTTGTAGGGGCTGACCCAGTCGGTGGCATCGATGGCACCGGTCTGCAGCGAGGTGAAGATTTCACCACCGGGCAGGTTGACGGTGATCGCACCCAGCTTGCTCCAGACTTCGCCGCCGAGGCCCGGCATGCGGATCTTCAGACCCTGGATATCGGCCAGGGTGTTGATTTCCTTGTTGAACCAGCCACCCATCTGCATGGTGGTGTTGCCGGCCGACAGCGGTTTCACGCCGAACGGCGCGTAGGTCTCGTCCCACAGGGCCTGGCCACCACCGTGGCTGAGCCAGGCGTTCATTTCCAGGGTGGAGAGGCCGAACGGCACGCTGCTGAAGAATTGCGCGGCCGGTACCTTGCCCTTCCAGTAGTAGGGGGTGCCGTGGCCCATCTCGGCGGTGCCGCGGGAGACCGCGTCGAACACTTCGAGGGCGGGAACCAGTTCACCGGCGGCATAGACCTTGACGGTCAGGCGCCCGGCGCTCATGGCGTTGATACGGTCGGCCAGGCGTTCGGCTGCGGTGCCGAGGCCCGGGTAGTTCTTCGGCCAGGCGGTGACCATTTTCCAGTGGAAAGTCTGCGCCGGGGCTGCGCTGGCGGCGGCTGGTTCACTGCCTGCCTTGTCGTCCTTGCAGCCGACCAGGCCAATGGCGGCCATCAGGGCCAGGGCAGCGCCGAACAGGTTGCGGCGATTCATCAATATTCTCCAGATGCGGTCGTGTCGTTACTTGGAATGGGCCCTACAGGGCTTGCAGCTTGGCATATGCCAGCATCAGCCATTTACTGCCTTCGCTTTCGAAATTCACCTGCACCCTTGCCTGTGCGCCGGCACCCTCGAAATTGAGAATGGTGCCTTCGCCGAACAGGCTGTGCGAGACGCGCTGGCCCAGGCTGAAGGGGGTCTCCGGCACGGCGCTGCCGGCGAACAGGCTGCTGCCACTCATCGAGCTGTTGCTCATGGGGCGGCTGACGCTGTTGGAGAGACGCACTTCCTGAATCAGTGGCGCGGGAATTTCGCGGACAAAGCGCGAGACCTTGTTGTAGGTCTCGCTACCGTAGAGACGCCGGGTCTCGGCGTAACTGATCACCAGCTTCTGCATGGCACGGGTAATGCCGACATAGGCCAGGCGGCGTTCTTCTTCCAGTCGGCCCGGTTCTTCCAGGCTCATCTTGTGCGGGAACAGACCCTCTTCCATGCCGACCAGGAATACCAGAGGGAACTCCAGGCCTTTGGCGCTGTGCAGGGTCATCAGTTGAATGCTGTCCTCGTTCTCGGCGGCCTGGGTATCCCCGGCCTCCAGCGAGGCGTGGGTGAGGAAGGCCTGCAGCGGAGTCAGCTCGTCGTCTTCGTCGTTCTCGAAGGTACGCGCGGCGCTGACCAGTTCCTCGAGGTTCTCTACCCGGGCCTGGCCCTTCTCGCCCTTTTCCGCTTCGTGATAGGCGAGCAGGCCGCTTTTCTCGATGACCACCTGGGTCATCTGGTGCAGCGGCATGGCCAATACCTGCTCGGCCAGGTTCTCGATCAGCTCGATGAAACCGGCCAGTGCGGCGGACGCCCGACCCGGCAGAGCCTTGACCGCCAGCATCAGGCGGATCGCCTCCCACATGTGCACATCATGGGCGCGGGCGTACTCGCGGATGGTCTCGATGGTCTTCTCGCCAATGCCGCGCGTTGGCACATTGATGATGCGCTCCAGCGCCGCATCGTTGCCGCGGCCGTCGAGCAGGCGCAGGTAGGCCATGGCGTTCTTGATCTCGGCGCGCTCGAAGAAGCGCTGGCCGCCGTAGATGCGGTAGGGGATCTTCTCGCGCAGCAGCGCTTCTTCCAGCACTCGCGACTGGGCGTTGGAGCGATACAGAATGGCGATTTCGCTGCGTTTGAGGCCGTCCTTGCGCAGGGCGTCCTCGATCGTCTCGACCACGTAGCGCGCTTCATCGTGTTCGTTGAAGGCGGAATACAGGCTCAACAGCTCGCCATCGCCTACGTCGGTACGCAGCTCCTTGCCAAGACGCCCCTGGTTGTTGGCGATCAGGGCGTTGGCCGCGTTGAGGATGTTTGCCGTGGAGCGGTAGTTCTGCTCCAGGCGAATGATCTCGGCATCGGCGAAATCACTGTCGAACTGCTGGATGTTCTCGATTTTCGCGCCGCGCCAGCCGTAGATCGACTGGTCGTCGTCACCCACCACCATCAGGCTCTCGCCGCCCTTGGCGAGAAAGCGCAGCCAGGCGTACTGCACGGCGTTGGTATCCTGGAATTCGTCGACCAGGATATGCCGGAAGCGCTTCTGGTAATGCGCCAGCAGGCCGGCATTGTCGCGCCACAGGTCGAGCGCGCGCAGCAGCAGCTCGGCGAAGTCGATCACCCCGGTGCGTGCGCAGGCCGCCTCGTAGGCTTCATAGATGCTGCGCATGGTGGCCAGGAACAGGTCGCCGCTGGCCTGGATGCCTTGCGGACGGATGCCTTCGTCCTTCTGCTCGTTGATGAACCACTGCGCCTGCTTGGCTGGCCAGCGTTGCTCGTCCAGGCCCAGCTCGCGGATCACCCGCTTGATCAGGCGTTGCTGGTCATCGGAGTCGAGAATCTGGAAGTTCTCGGCCAGCTTCGCCTCCTGCCAGTGTGCGCGCAGCAGACGGTGAGCCAGGCCGTGGAACGTACCGACCCACATGCCGGCCGGGTTTTGCCCGAGCATGTCCTCGATGCGATGGCGCATCTCGGCGGCGGCCTTGTTGGTGAAGGTCACCGACAGAATGCTGTGCGGCGAGACATTCAGGCTCTGGATCAGGAAGGCGATGCGGTGCACCAGCACGCGGGTCTTGCCCGAGCCGGCACCGGCCAGCACCAGTTGATGACCCGGCGGTGTGGTGACCGCGTGGTACTGGGCTGGATTGAGAGTCTTGAGTTTCTGTTCGAGGTCGTTTTGCATCGCGGCATTCTAGGGGGCCGGGCAGGGGAGGGCAAACCGCGTCGACGAGGCGGTTTGCCGGGTCCTGTGCGCGGGGTAGACTGCGCCCTTCAATGGATTTGAGAGAGCCGCACAGTCGATGTCGACCGCTACCCTCGCCACGCACAGCCCGCTGCTGGGCATTGACCTGGGCACCACCAACAGCCTGATCGCCGTCTGGCGTGAAGGCCGCGCCGAACTCATCCCCAACGCCCTCGGCGATGTGCTCACGCCCTCGGCAGTGAGTCTGGATGAGGATGGCAGCATTCTCGTCGGCGCTGCCGCCCGAGCGCGTCTGACCACCCACCCGCTGCGCAGCGTGGCCGCCTTCAAGCGTTTCATGGGCAGTGACAAGCGCTTCACCCTGGGTGATCGCCAGTTCACCCCGGAAGAGCTTTCGGCGCTGGTGCTGGGTTCGCTCAAGGCCGATGCCGAGGCGTATCTCGGGGTGCCGGTGACGACTGCGGTGATCTCGGTTCCGGCCTATTTCAGCGACGAGCAGCGCAAGCGCACGGTATTCGCCGCCGAGCTGGCCGGGCTCAGTGTCGAGCGCCTGATCAACGAGCCGACTGCCGCCGCCATGGCCTACGGCCTGCACGAGCAGCCGCTGCAGCGTTCGCTGATCTTCGACCTGGGCGGCGGCACCTTCGACGTGACCGTGCTGGAATACGCCCTGCCGCTGATCGAGGTGCATGCCTCCACCGGCGACAACTTCCTTGGTGGTGAAGATTTCACCGAAGCCCTGCTCAAGGCCTGCCTGAGCGACTGGGGGTTGTCGCGTAGCGAGCTGGAAGGCCAGGAGCTGGCCAGCCTCGAAGATGCTCTGGAGCAGCTCAAGCGGCGTCTCGCCGAAGGGCCGCAGACCCTCGACTGGAGCGGGCGCCAGTGGCAACTGGATGACGCCCGCGCGCAGCAGATCTGGACGCCGCTGCTGACTCGTCTGCGCCAGCCGATCGAGCAGGCCTTGCGTGACGCCCGACTCAACCCGCGCGATCTCGACAGCCTGGTGCTGGTCGGCGGCGCCACGCGGATGAGTGCGGTGCAGCAACTGGTCGCCACCCTGTTCGGCCGTCTGCCTTACCGCCACCTCGACCCGGACACCATCGTCGCCCTCGGTGCTGCCGCGCAGGCTGCCTGCAAGGCGCGTGACCAGGCCATCGAGGAGCTCATTCTCACCGACGTCTGCCCTTACACGCTGGGTATTTCCTCGCGGCGCAGCGACGAGCAGCCTGGCGCCTTCTCGCCGATCATCGAGCGCAATACGGTGATCCCGGCGTCGCGCGTGCAGCGCTACTACACCACCCATGCGCAGCAGGAATACATCCGCATCGAGGTCTACCAGGGCGAGCGTCCGTGGGTGCGTGACAACATCTTCGTCGATGCTTTCGAAGTGAAGTTGACGCAGACCGGCCAGACCCAGGCGCTGGACGTGCGTTTCAGCTACGACATCAACGGCCTGCTGGAAGTGGACGTGACCCTGGAGAGTGGCCAGCGTCATGGTCATGTCATCGACCGCAGCCCCACCGGCCTGAGCGCCGAGGCGCGTGCCGCCAGTCAGGCGCGCCTGGCCGGGCTGAAGATCCACCCGCGCGATACCTTGCCCAACCGCACCCTGCTGGCGCGCCTGGAGCGTGCCTGGATGCAGACCCTGGGCGCGGAGCGCGAGCAGATCGGCCTGTGGCTGGACGAGTTCCAGAGCGTGCTCGGTGCCCAGCAGGAGCAACCGATCGCCGCCGCGCGTCAGCGCCTGGAGCAACAACTGGACGCGCTGCGCTTCTGACGCGAGCGGGTAGGGTGCGCCGCGCGCACCGCAAAACCGGCGCGCACGGCCTGGGTATCAGCCCCGAACCCCGTTCAGGCGGCGCAAGCTCGCCTGCAAGCCCTGCGTGGCGGTCTTCGCCTTGCCGCCGGCTGGGCCGTAACGGTTGGGCAGCGGGTCGCCTGGCCAGAAGAACAGGATCAGCAACATGTAGGGCAGCAGGAAACTGCCCAGCAGCAACATCAGCAGGGTGCCGATGCCCCGGCTCATGTCATGCAGGCGGCGCAGCAGGCAGGTGACCAGGACGAGGAAGGCGCCGCCGAGTACCGCCAGCGCCAGGTTGCTGCTCAGTTTGTCCGCTAGCAAGGTCAGGGGCAGTGCCGCCCCCACCACGGCAACCGTCTGCAGGCTGAAGTTGATCCGGTTCAGCCGGCCGCCCAAGCGCCAGAACTGCCACTGCGACCGCCAGGTCGTCGGCGCGTGCTCGGGCAGCAGACGCTCGCAGCGCGACAGCAGCAGGGTGATGGCCAGGCGCACTGCCGGCGGTGTGGCGCTGGAGTCCTTGGCTTTCTGCAACTTGCGCAGCAAGCTGGTCGCGGGCAAATGCGGTTTGGTGTTGCCAAGCAGGTCGCGCATGCCATCGAAGATCGCCTGCATGGTGGCGAACACCAGTCCGTTGTCCGTGCAGATCGATTGCGCCAGGTTCTGCGGCCGTCCCTTGACCAGCCCCTCGCGAAACGGTTCGAACCAGGTGCCTGGGCAGGTGAACGCCAGTAGCCGTTGCAAGGCCTGGCTGCGCTGTTCCTGCGGCAGATCCGGATCGTGATGAAGCAGGGCGTCTAGCAGCATCTGGCCGAACGGGTCGCTGGTCAGCGCGTCGCTATATTGCTGGGCGCAGGCCTCGAGACGTGCAACCGATGGCAGGCGTTGGCTGTCGAGGAGAATATCCGGGCTGACCTGTCCGGCAGCGATCAGGCCTTGCAGCGGATCGCTTTCATCGAGATTCAGCAGCCAGCGACGTGGCGTGGTGGCCGCTGCCAGCAATTGGGCCTTGGCCGCATGTGCCGGATGCTCGGCATCGGTCGGCAGTTCAGCGAGGGTTTGCTCCAGTTGCTCCAGCCATTGTTCAGGCTGCTCCAACAGGCCCAGCAGCAACAGGGTCTGGCGCTGCCAGTGCCAGCGGGCAGCGGCCTCGTCGGGAATCGCTGGCAGGCTTCGGGCGTTACGCTGCAGGGTCAGTTGCAACTGCAGGCAGGACGGCAGCAGCCAACTGGGCAGCGGCGCGAGCAGCTCGCCCAGGCGTTGCAGTGTCGCTTGGTCATACCGGCGCAAGCGTCTGAGCCCGCGCAACATCTGCGCGCGGGCCACGGTGTTGTCGCGCAGCGCTTCTGGCAACACGGCGCCCGGCGTGCTCAGTGCCTGCTGCAGCGCCTGCAAGGCGGGTGACTCACGTAGCCACTGGCGCTGTTGTCGGGCGTGGTGTTGTAGCCCGTGCACCAGTACGGCATCGAGCGGATGCTCGCCGGCCTGCAGGTTCAACAGCGGCTCGAGATCGGCGTCGTCACCCCGTTGCACTAGCCAGGCCTGGCGGTAGAGGCGGGTGAGCGGTTCGTCCGCTGCACCGAGCAGTTCGGCGAGAAAGGGCCATTCACTGTCGCCCAGTTGCCAGGCGACGAAGGTGCGCGCCAGTGGCGGCAGCTCGGTCTTGGCGGCGCGTTGCCAACGGGCCAGGGTCTGCGGGTTCTGCGCCGGTTCGCCATCGGCCAGATGATAGGCGTCGAGGGGGTGCTGATGACCGAGCGCGCTCTGGCTGCGGTTGAATGCCAGGATCAGCAGCGGCAGGCGCTCAGGTGAGTGGTGCGCGCACCAGGCCAGCAACCAGGCGGCAGCCTCGGGCATCTCGCGTTCGTGCCACAGGCGACTCCACAGGTCGAGGGCGTCCTGGTCATGGTGCTGCTTCTGCAACGCCAGCAGGTACTGCGTGTCGAGATCGTTCGGGGTGGCGTCATGCTGGGCCTGGTAGTGATCCAGCGCATCGCCGAGTGCTACGCCGGCCAGGGTGCACTGGCGATACAGGCGCGGATAGTAGGCCGGGTCGGCTGGCATCGGCAGGCACAGATGCAGCGAGCACCAGCCGCGAAATTCCTGCAGCGGCCGATTGTTGAACAGGTGCTCCAGGGTGCGGACGTACCAGAGGTTTTCCACCTGGGCGACGCCCGGCCACTCGGACAGCGTGGCGAGGTCGAACGGGTCGGGTTCGGCGATGCGCTGGAGAAACTGGTCGAGCGCCTCGGCCTCCTCGAAAGGCAGTTGCATCAGGCGATTGGCCCAGGCCATGCGCTCGGTGAGCAGGGTCACGCAGCGGTGCGACAGGGGGCCGTTGCTCAGCAGCAGGCCGCGCAGCGGGCCGTCGATGCTTTCCAACACGTCCAGCGGCAACTGGTCGAGCATCCGGCAATAGTCCTGCCAGGCCTCGGGGCGAAAGCGTCGGGCGGCATCCTGCAGCAATTCGACGAGCTGTTGGACGGCCTGTTCGTTAGCGCTGGGCAGGGTGGCCTGCTCATGGCTGGCGGGTGTTTCACCACGGGCCTGGCGCAGGGCGTCTTCATAGGCACTGCGTAGCGCCTGGAAACCCTCGGGGTCGCGCTCCGGGTGCACTTCGGGCAGGCGTGCGCGGTAGGCGCTGCGGATGGTGTTCTGATCGTCGGTCGGCTCTATGCCGAGGCGTTCCCAGCAACTCATGACCAGTCGAACGCCTCCAGCGATGCCGGTTTTTCCGGCAGATCCAGTTCCATGTCCCAAGGCAGTTCATCGAAGCCTGCTGCCGGGTTCAGTGTCAGTTCGCGCACCAGGGCGCGGTGCGTCGGGTCGCTGCCCTGGCGGCTGATGCACAGCGCCTGCTCGCCTGGTTGCTCGTGGCCCAGGCAGTTCCAGTAGCAGCGGCCGATGAGAAAACCGGCCAGGTAGCTGTGCCAGCCCTGGTAGTAGTAGCGGGCGCGCAGGCTCAGGCGGCTGTGCAGCCAGAGGTTTTCCTCGAGGCTCAGCCAGCCGTTGAGCTGGCCTATACGGGCGAGAAAGCTCATGCGCCCCAGATCCCAGGCGCGGATGCCGCCCGAGCCGCAGACCAGGATGGTGTCGGCGACGTAGCGGTAAGCCACCTGCTGGCTTTCGTCCAGGCTGTCGACCAGCGCCTGCCATTCACTTGGCAGCAGGCGCGCGTTGTCCCAGTAGGCACCGCTGAGGTCGCGCGCATGGCCGTCGTCGGTCATGCGCTGGACCATCGCCAGCAGTGCGGGGCGGTCAGCGATATCCCAGGACTCGCTGAGATCGATGAACTCGCTGTCCGGATAGAAGTTAGGTAGCGCGTATTGCGCGCCCGAGTTGGCGTTGATCGCCACCATCGGTGCGGAGAGGGCCAAAAGCCAGCGTTGTTGCAGGTCGTCCATGGGGAGTGGGCCGTTCGTCCCTGAGTGCGAAAGGTGCCCATCCTAGGAGCTGTTGCCGGGGGGCCGCAAGCGTCTCGCAGGCAGTGCGAGCGACACCTGCAAAAGCGCTGGCGAGCAGCCGACGACCGGCAGGTCAGGCCGCAGATGGCGGCTGCAGGCAGGCGAAAGGCCATCATTGCGCCAAAAGTTAGGCGTCAACCCGTGAAATTGGTCACATGCTGGTTGGGCACCGCGTCTGTCTCGGGTATTCTCCGGCCACGTCAGGGCTGTGACCGCTGCCAAAACGTGGCGCAGACCCTCAGGCAACCATTACAAGAACATCGCCTATGACCGCCACTCCTAGCGCCGTAGTACAAGAGGTGACGCTGGACCCGCAGCTGGCCGAGCGTCAGTTCGCCACGGATATTGCCGCCGAGCGTACCCGCCTGCTTTATCAGGGCTCGCGCCTGCCGACCATGCTGATGCTGCTGGTCGGGCTGGCGGGCACCTTGTTGCTGTGGGATCAGCAGAGCACGCCGTTGCTGGCCGGGTGGCTGGGCTGGGTGGTGCTGCTGGTGTTGCTGCGCCTGACCCAGGTGAACGCGTTCAGCGAGGCCTTGCCCAGCCGTCAGGCCGAATCCTACTGGCGGCGTATCTTCCTGTTCGGCGCCGGCGCCTCTGGCTTGACCCTGGCTTTCGCGGTAATTGCCCTGGTGCCCGCCGATGTGTTCTACCAGCAGGCACTGGTCTACGGCCTGATTGCTGCGGCGATCCTCTCCGCCAGCGTGGCCTACGCGGTCAGCCTCTCGGCCTTTCTCACCTTCGCCCTGCCATGCCTGGTGCCATCGGCGGCCTTCCTGCTGCTGAGCGATAACAGCCTGCAACGCGGCTGGGGCCTGCTCAGCGTCATCCTCTTTCTCGCGTTGCTGGTGGTGGCCTGGCAGGTCAATCGCCTGGTGCAGCGCAGCCTGGTGCGGCGTTTCCACAACCTGGCGCTGATCGCCCATCTGCAGCAGGCCAAGCAGCAGGCCGAAGGCCTCAACGAAGAGCTGGCCCGCGAGGTGGAGCAACGCCGCCGTGCCGAGCGAGAGTTGCGTAGCGCCCATGGTGAACTGGAGATGCGTGTCGCCGAGCGCACCCTGGAACTGGATGAGGCGACCCACGCCCTGGGCAAGAGCCAGGCGCGCCTGGCCCTGGCCATGGAGGCCAGCGAACTGGGCCTGTGGGACTGGGATCTGCAGAGCGATCAGGTGCACCACTCGCACCTGCGCGAGCTGTTTGGCCTGGAGCCCGAGCAGGTACAGGTGATGCTGCGCGACCTCACTCCGCGCCTGCACCCGGACGATCTGCCGGCACTGCGCCGGGCGTTGGTGGCGCACATGAAGGGGCGCAGCGAGGATTACCACATCGAGTACCGCGTGCGGCATGCCGATGGCCACTGGGTGTGGATAGAGGATCGCGGCCGCGCAGTCGAGCGTGACGCCAATGGCCGGGTGTTGCGAATGCTCGGTACGCGACGCGACATCAGCGTGCGCCGCCAGCAGGAGGAACAGCAGCGCCTGGCGGCGACGGTATTCGAAGCCGCCAGCGAGGGTATCTGCATCCTCGATCCGGACTACCGCCTGCTCGCCGTGAACCGAGCGTTCAGCGCAGTGACCGGCTACAGCCGCGAAGACGTGCTCGGGCGCCGGGTCACCAGCCTGATCGGCAGCCGTGAGATGCGTCAGCAGTACCAGATGATCCGCCAGGAACTGGACAGCAGTGGCACCTGGCAGGGCGAACTGATCGAGACACGCAAGAGTGGCGAACTCTACCCGCAGTGGCTGCAGCTCAACCTGGTGCGCGATGCCGCCGGCCGGCCCAGTCATATCGTCGGCTTCTTCGCCGACCTGACCGCGCGGCGCGAGGCTGAAGAGCGCCTGCGCTACCTGTCGCACTACGACGAACTGACCGGCCTGGCCAACCGCAGCCTGTTCAAGGAACGCCTGCACGAGGCCAGTCAGCGCGCACGGCAGAGCGGTCGCAGCATTGCCCTGGTGCATATCGACCTGGATCGCTTCAAGCTGCTCAATGACAGCCTCGGCCATGAAATTGCCGACCAGTTGCTGCGGCAGATGAGTCGCCGCCTGACCCAGGCCGTGCCGGAAGCGGACTGCATCGCGCGGCTGTCCGGCGATGAGTTCGCCATCATCCTCGACGCCTACGGCAGCCTGTCCAGCCTGGCGCGGGTAGCCAGCCGGCTGCTGGCCAAACTGCGTGTGCCGATGACTGTCGGCGGCC
This sequence comes from Pseudomonas berkeleyensis, assembly GCF_014109765.1. NCBI lineage: Bacteria > Pseudomonadati > Pseudomonadota > Gammaproteobacteria > Pseudomonadales > Pseudomonadaceae > Pseudomonas > Pseudomonas berkeleyensis. Next base: position 5,477,236 of record NZ_CP059139.1, on the reverse strand, counting down.
ACGAACTGGTGGTCAGCGCCTCGCTGGGTATCAGCCTGCTGCCGGATTACGCCCGTGAGATCAGCGCCCTGATCAGCCAGGCCAACATGGCTGTGCAACATGCCAAGCACCTGGGCGGCAACACTTTCCAGTTCTTCACCGACAACCTGCAGGCCTGCACCCTGGAGCGCCTGCAACTGGAAAACCGCCTGCGCAAGGCCATCGACGATGGCCAGCTGGAGGTGTTCTACCAGCCCAAGCTGGACCTGCGTGATGACAGTCTCAGTGCCGCCGAGGCGCTGGTGCGCTGGCGCCATCCCGAGCAGGGGCTGATCGCCCCAGGCGAGTTCATCGGCCTGGCCGAGGAAACCGGGTTGATCGTGCCCATCGGCGAGTTCGTCCTGCGCCAGGCTTGCTACCAGGCCTGCGAATGGCAGCGCCAGGGGCTGGCGAACATCCGTGTTTCGGTCAACCTGTCGGTGCATCAGCTACGCCAGGGTAACCTCGCCAGCCTGGTGCGCCAGGTGCTCGACGAGACCGGCCTGGCACCGTACTGGCTGGAGCTGGAGCTGACCGAGAGCCAGATGCTCGACAACGTTGAGAGCGTGATCGCCACCTTCCAGCAACTGCGCAACCTCGGGGTGAAACTGGCCATCGACGACTTTGGTACCGGTTACAGCTCGCTCAGCTACCTCAAGCGTTTCCCGGTGGACTACGTGAAGATCGATCAGACCTTCATTCGTGACCTGTCGCCAGGTGGTGAGGATGCCGCCATCACCCGCGCGATCATCGCCATGGCCCACAGCCTGGAACTCAAGGTGGTGGCCGAGGGTGTCGAGACCCAGGCGCAGATGGATTTCCTCAAGAGCCAGGCCTGCGACGAGATCCAGGGTTTTTTGATCAGCCGGCCGATCGAGGCCTGCGACTTTGCCGAGCTGCTGCGCGCGCAGATCGACCGCCCGCTGGCGTAACGGCGTTTCCTCTCTACCCAGCCCGTGACGCGCGCGTGGTGCTGACCGGAGCAAAGATGGCTGCGTTGTTCTGATGCGCTGCGGGATGCTGCGCGTCCCCTGTCGTGAAGGAGCACCCCGATGGCCAAGGCCCCTCCCTGAGCATGGCGCAGCGTCTGTTGCTGGCCTCGCAGAGCATGGCGCCGGTGGCGGTGAAAGCGGCGCTGGTGCAGAAACTCGGCCCGGTACAGGCCGCGCAGTTGTCGCCACATATGCCGGCAGAGCAGTTGCGCGAGCTGATTCTCGAACTGCCCATCGAGTTTCTCGCCCAGGTCACCACTCACCTCGATCCACGCTTGATTCTCGACGCCTACCTTGCCCTGCCGGACGACGTGCATCTGCAGGTGGCTCGCCAGCTCTGCGTGATCGGCGCCTTCGCCACGGCTGCGCGCTACGCCGAGTGCCTGTCGGCCAAACAGGTGAAGGTGCTGATCTACGGCATCAACGATGCTGCTCACGTGCTGCAGATCGCCCGGCATATCGTCGACATCGACCTGATCGTGCAGAGCCTGCGCAGCTTTTCCACCGGGTATCTGTGCAGGTTGACCGAAGCCGCCGCCGCCGATGACAACGTGGCTATCTCGGCGCGGGTGCTCGGTGGGCTGCCGCTGCCACGTCAGGCTGACGTTTGCGCCCACCTCAAGCCAGTGGTGTTGCGCGCGCTGTTGCCGTTGCTGCTTGAGGCCAACGACGAACTGCGCGAGCTGTTGCCCGAGCGCGTGCAGGAAGCGGTCGCGCTCTAGGGGCGGCGTTCACTTGGCGAACAGCTGGCCAATGTCCTTGAAGGCCTTGAACTCCAGGGCATTGCCGCAAGGGTCGAGGAGGAACATGGTGGCCTGCTCGCCGACCTGGCCCTTGAAGCGCACGTAGGGCTCGATGACGAACTTCGTCTCGCGGCTGCGCAGGCGCTCGGCCAGGGCCTCCCAGTCATTCCAGCCGAGCACCACGCCGAAGTGCGGCACCGGTACGTCGTGGCCGTCCACCGGATTGCTGACCGCGGATTCCTGATAGGCCATCTTCGGCGCTTCATGAATCACCAACTGGTGGCCGAAGAAATCGAAGTCCACCCAGTGCTCGCTGCTACGGCCTTCGGCGCAACCGAACACCTCGCCATAGAAAAAGCGCGCCGCAGCCAGGTCGTAGACGGGAATCGCCAGGTGAAAGGGGGCAAGGGACATCACGGTATACCTCTGTTGATTTTTCGCACCAGCCTAACAACAGCGGAATTGATTGAAAGCGAATATCCTTGCTCGCAAGCTCAAATGTTTTTGATCAATTGAGGCATCGATGCTGCGCGAGCTGAAGACCTTCGTCACCGTCGCCCGCCTGGGTACTTTTGCCGCCGCTGGCCAGCAGGTCGGCCTGACCCAGTCGGCGGTCAGTGCGCAGATGCGTGTGCTGGAGCAGCACCTCGGCGTGCGCCTGTTCGACCGCAGCGGCCGTGCCGCCGTGCTCAACGCGGCGGGCCGGCATGCGCTGCCACTGGCCGAGCAGATGCTCGCCTTGTACGCACAGATGGCGCTGCCGCAGGCGGCCGATCAGTGGCAGGGGGAATTGCGTGTCGGTGCCATCGCTACCTTGCAAACCGGGCTGCTGGCCGAGGCGCTACCGCGTTTTCGCCAGCTGGCTCCGCTCGTGGAGTTGAAACTGGTACCGGGCGTGTCATTGCAGTTGTTCAGCCAACTGGATGCCGGCGAGCTGGATCTGGCCCTGCTGATCAAGCCGCCTTTCGCCTTGCCCAAGGAACTGCTGGAAGTGCCGCTGGCGCGCGAGCCTTTCGTACTGATCGCGCCGTTGGAGGTGGTCGGTGATGACCCGCTGCGCCTGCTCGCCGAACAGCCCTTCGTGCGCTATGACCGTGCTTCGTTCGGTGGGCGTCAGGTCAGCCGCTTTCTCCGCGAGCAGCGCCTGAACGTGCGTGAAGCGCTGGAACTCGATGAGGTCGAAGCCATCGTGCGCCTGGTGGAAAACGGCATGGGCGTCTCCCTGGTGCCGCGCGCCGGGTTGTGGTTGCAGCGGCCGACGCGCTTGAGGGTGATCGAGCTGGGCGAGCTGACCTTCCACCGCGAGTTGGTCGCGCTGTTACGACGGGCCCAGCGGCAGCCAGCGTTGGATTGTCTGTTGAGTTGTCTCGATCTACAGAATTGAAAATGGTTCTCAATAAAAATAAGATGCCGCTTTCCTCTCGCCCAAGACCAGGGATGCACGATTGTCGGACTTGGATCTCAAAGGCCTGTTCCAGAAGCACGCCAAGGCCTTGCACAGTTTCCTGCTGCGCAAGAGCCGCGACCCGCAACTGGCCGCTGACCTCACCCAGGAAAGTTTCCTGCGCCTGGCCGAGCAGCGTGGTGGTGAGCGCATCGACAATTCACCGGCCTACCTCTACCGCACGGCCAGCAACCTGCTGATCGACCATCAGCGCCAGCAGATTCGCCGCAAGACCGATCTGGTTGCCGATGACGTCCTGTTCGAGGTCGAGGCTGGTGGTAGTTCGATGGACGAGATCATTGCGGCTCGCCAGGGCGTGGAGCGTCTTCAGCGTGCCATTGCCGAACTGCCGTTGCGCACTCAGGAAATCTTCCGGCTCAACCGTATCGAAGGCCTGACCCACGCTCAGGTGGCGCGTCAGCTGGACATTTCCGACAGTTCGGTGCAGAAGCATCTGGCGCGGGCGTTGGCGCATGTGATGGAGCGCCTGGTCGAGGCGGGCGAGCAGGTATGAGGCGGTGTTACGGTAAAATCCGCTGTCGCGCGTCATTACTTGAGACGGGCACGAGCCGCCCGGTTCGCAACGACCTATAACGAGAATCGAGAGTGAGCGTGATTAGCCAAGATCCGCAGCAGCGGAGTATCCGCGAGGCGGCCGCCGAGTGGGCGGTATTGCTCGCTGACGGTGCACTCGATGACCCCCAGCGCGAGGCGTTGCAGCAGTGGTTGCAGGCTGACCCCCGGCATGCCGAGGCGTTGGCCTTCGCCCAGCGCACCTGGGCGGCGCTGGGCGGCTTGCCGGCCGAGAAGCCTTTGCCACGCCGCGCGACGTCCGTCGCTTCCAACGCCTCGCGCTTGCCCAGGCGCCATACCCGGCTGCGTCGCTGGAGCGCGGCTGCCTGCCTGACGCTGCTGCTCGGCGGGCTGGGGCTGAGTCAGGGCGAGCGTATGCTTCTGCCGCTGCTGGCTGACCACCACACTGCGGTGGGAGAGGTGCGCAGCCTGACCTTGTCCGATGGCAGCGATGTCATTCTCGACAGTGGCAGCGCCATCCGCCTGGATTATTCCGCTGGCCAGCGCCGGGTGGAGCTGCTGGCGGGGGCGGCGATTTTCCAGGTGGCGCCGCAGGCCGGCCGCCCTTTCGTCGTCGTGGCATCGGGCGGTTCTGTCCAGGCCCTGGGTACGCGCTTCCTGGTTCAGCATGAAGCGGGCGAACGGACACTGGTTGGTGTTCTCGAACATGCTGTGCAGGTCAATGCCGCGCAGCAGCAGCGACGTCTGGAGGAAGGCGATAGCGTGCGTTATGACGCTGCCGGTATGCATGACGCATCGCTCGATCTGCAGCGTGCTGCCAGTTGGCAGCGTGGCTTGCTGATATTCGACCGGCAGCCACTGGGCCAGGTGATCGAGCAGCTCAACCGCTACCGACCGGGTTACATCCTCATTGGTCGCGATGCCTTGGCGCAGCGTGAGGTCAGTGGCGTATTCCGCCTCGATGGCTTGGACGATGCATTGGCCACTCTGACCCGTGAGATGCAGCTGCAGCACCGAGAATTACTGGGCGTCAGCCTGATCTACTGATCCTTTTCGCGATCTGCGAAAAAAGTTTTCCATCGAGTTACTGACTTTCCGTCTGTCGGGCGTCTTTGTTGTTAGTGATTTTCATTATCAACAAAAATAGCTTGGAGTCAGTCGTGAGTCATCGTCGTTCCGTAGTACCACCCACGTTTCGCCGTCGTGGCCCTGCGCCGCTGCTCGGCAGTGTTGCACTGGGCGTGGCCATGGCCCTGAGCAGCACCGCTGTTGCTGCAGCGTCGGCAAGCGACAGGGCGCTCGCACAGCGCCAGGTGGTGGAGTTCGATATCGCTGCTCAGCCACTGGATCGCGCCGCTCTGGCATTCGCCGAGCAGGCTGGCGTACAGGTGTTCTTCGATAGCGCGCGGCTGCAGGATTTCGTCAGCACCGCCCTGAAAGGCCGCTACTCCCTCGATGAAGGCCTGCGCCGCCTGCTCGACAGCACGCCGGTGGACTATCGCTTCGATGGCGTGCAGCACGTCACCCTGACTCGGCGTGTCCTCAGCGATGACCAGGCGCTGCAACTGCAATCCACCACCGTGCAGGGGCAACTGCTCAGCGAGCGCCAGGAAACCTACCTCAAGCCGCGCTCGGTGGCGGTGATCGACCGTGAGCAGATCGACCGGCGCCCACCGCGTCATGCCGCCGACATGCTGGAGGAAACCTCGGGCGTCTATACCGCCGTCAATCAGCGCGACCCCGGGTTGTCGGTGAACATTCGCGGTGTGCAGGACTATGGCCGGGTGAACATGAACATCGACGGCATGCGTCAGAACTTCAGCGTCAACGGCCATCAGCAGCGCAACGGCGTGATGTTCGTCGACCCCGAATTCATTTCCAGCGTAGAGATCGACAAGGGCACCAGTGCCGGCATGGGCGGTGCTGGTGTGCTGGGTGGGATCGCCTCGTTCAATACGCTCGATGCACGCGAGTTTCTTGGTGAGGGCAAGGAGTTCGGTGGGCGCCTGCGCACCGGGCATGGTATCGGCGAGCTGGGCAATGGCACTTACTTCAACGGCAGTGTCGTATTCGCCTTCGGTAACGAGATCGGCGATGTCCTGCTGGGCGTGAGCGAGCGGCATTTCGGTGACTACCGCGCCGGTACCAATGACAAGGACAACCTGGGTACGCAGATCCGATCACGCCAGCAGGCCCCAAGAGCCTGGGAGGACTGGCTGGAATCCGAGGTCGAGGAAATGAGCAGCGTGACCCGTTCACGGCTGTTCAAGCTGGGGTTGAACCTGCCGGAAGACCAGCGTTTGCAGCTGAGTTATCTGGAGTACGACACCGACAGCAAGGATGCCTGGGCCTATACCTCGGCCGATGAGCAGAGCACCTATTACGTGCGCAATGGCACCAGCGACATCATCGCCCGCAATACGGCGCTGGACTACAGCTACAGCCCCGATGACGATCTGATCGACTTCAAGGCCAAGCTCTACTACGTCAGTACTCGTCAGGATCGCTGGAATGCCGGCAGCATGGCGACTCCCGGCAGCGGCAACTGGTACCCCGATTACACGGACAAGTACCGCACCGACACCTGGGGCCTGCAACTGCAGAACACCTCGCGTTTCTACATCGGCGATCTGCACCAGTTCGCCGTCACCTATGGCAGCGAGCTGTTCCGTGACACTTTCAAGCCTTCCACCACGCGCACACCTGCTGTCAATGAAACGGCCTATCCCTATGTCAAGGGTGCAACGCCCGAAGGTGAGCGCACCTTGGCCAGCCTCTTCGGTGAAGTGGTCTACGACTACGACGACTGGCTGACCTTTGATGCCGGGTTGCGCTATGACCGTTATCGCCTGGAGGGCGATACCGGGCTGACGGTATGGATGCTTCCGGCTGGTCAGTTCACGGCCAGCAACAATGTAGAGCGCTCGCTGGTGTTCGATGTGGATCGGGAGGAGGGACGCTTCTCGCCCACGCTAGGGCTGGCGATCAAGCCGGGGTTGGACTGGCTGCAGCTCTACACGCGCTGGGGTAAGGGCTGGCGTCCGCCGGCTGTGACTGAGGCGTTCATGTCCGGCCGCCCTCACGGCGGTGGTGGATCGGAGATGGTCTACCCCAACCCATTCCTCGAGGCCGAGCGTTCCCACAACTGGGAGGTGGGCTTCAACATCTTCAAGGAGTCCTTGCTGCGAGATGGGGATCGCCTCGGAGCCAAGGTGGCCTACTTCGACACACGCATCGACAACTTTTCCTTCATGGACATAAACGTCAGCGTGCCGGGCGGTACTGTCGGCGGTATCGGTCTGGGGCGCTCGGCTTACCAGAACAATCTGGAGGAAACCCGTTTCCGCGGTATCGAGTACAACCTTGATTACGATGCCGAGGACTACTACGCCCGTATTAGTTACACCCACATGATCGGTAGCAACGACTTCTGCTCGAAGGAGTTCTACATGGGCGGCGCGCAGGAGCGTGTTCAGGTGGGCACCGTGCCCGGCTTCATTCAGGTCGGGCCCATTCAGATTCCAGTGCAACGCCCTCTTTACGAGGCGCGGCCCAATGCTGCGCTGAACGATCTGGTCACCTGCAGCCAGATCATGGGCAATGCGTCCTATATGCCGGCTGATCGAGGCTCGCTGACGTTGGGTATGCGCTTTCTCGACAAGCGCCTGGATGTGGGCGCGCGCCTGCGTTACAGCAAGGGCAACGGTGAGAACCTCGAGTCTCATGGGTATACCCAGATCGACCAGGCGCTCTGGCCGCAATACAAGGTCTACGACCTCTACGCCAGTTACTGGATGACGCGCAGCCTGAACCTGGCGCTGTCGATGGAGAACGTCACCGACCAGGCCTACTTCGTCGCCATGGGGGATGCCAACAATCTCTCCCTGGCGCGCGGTCGCACCCTCAGTGGGATGCTCGAATATCGATTCTGAACGGCCCCGGCCAAGGGCCGGGGCAAGGCTTTGCCCGTTTCGGGCAAAGGCGGTGGTACCTGATGTATCGCCGTCCAAACTCTCTGTACTAGAGGACTTGTCATGAGCGTTTCTGTTACCTACGACCCAATTTTCGGCAGCTCGACCATCGATGACTACCTGGCGTTCTGGTCGACCGGCTTCGCCACGGCGGGGCACGGCTACAGCAACACCGGTGGCTTCAGCAATGGCACCTTCAGCGGCGATCAGTACGCCACCCACGGCGCCAACGGCTCGGACTACGCCTTTATCGCTGACAGCGACACGAGTCTGAATTACGTGTTCAACCCGGCTCTGCCCGCCAGCAGCAATCAGAACCACTACCTCTACGGCCAGCTGGACAACATCTCTCTGGGTGAGGTGCTCGGCGGTGGTTCGGGTAGCGATTTCAGCCTGAGCAATTACGTGGTCACCTTCAGCGGCCTGGATCTGTCCGCTGCCTTTGGTGCTGGCCGTGTCGGCAACGAAGTGCACGAGACGCTCTACAGCCTGATGCAAGGCAATACCGCTCCACTGGAAACGGTGCTGGACGACCTGTTCGCCGCCTACGGCGTGTCCACCGACGACACCTTCGACGTGGTCGCCGCTGCCCTGGCGGCTGGCCCGCTGAGCACCAGCTCGGCCGAGCTGATCGGTGTTCCGGAACTGGCGGACGATCTGGCCCTCGCGGCCTGACCGAGCGGTGATGAAAAAGGCGGCGGGGAGATCGCTCTCCCGGCCGCCGGCAACGACCACCGTGGTGCTGGCCTGAACAACTCGCGCCACGGTGGCCGACGAATTCTCGACATGCGCGGCCTGCTGCGTCAATCCGGCAGGCGGCGTTTCTGGGGCCCGAAGGCATGCAACCCTCCAATGAAATCCTCGCCGCCCTGGCGATCTGTCGGCGTGGCTTCCTCAGCGTCGGCGCGTTCAGCGCAGTGATCAACCTGCTGATGCTGGCTCCAGCGCTGTACATGCTGCAGGTCTACGACCGTGTGCTGGCCTCGGGCAACCAGATGACCCTGGCCATGCTGACCCTGATGGTGCTCGGTCTGTATGTCTTCATGGGGGGGCTGGAGTGGGTGCGCAGCCTGGTGGTGATCCGCCTTGGCGCGCAGATCGACCAGCGCCTGGGCGCTCGCGTCTACGATGCCACCTTCGATGCCAGCCTGCGCGTGGGGCGTGGCAGCAGTGCACAGCCGCTTAACGACCTGACCAGCCTGCGCCAGTTCGCCACCGGCAATGCCTTGTTCGCCCTGTTCGATGCGCCCTGGTTTCCGCTCTACCTGGCGGTGCTGTTCCTCTTTCATCCCTGGCTCGGCTGGTTGGCATTGGGGGGCGCGGTATTGCTGCTAGCGCTGACCTGGGGCAATCAGTGGCTGACTCGTGCGGCCCTGGCCGAGGCCGGGCAACTGGCGATCCAGTCGACCCAGGCGGCCAGTGCGCACTTGCGCAATGCCGAGGCGACCGAAGCCATGGGCATGCTGGCGCGTTTGCGCCAGCGCTGGCAGGCCGAGCACGGCCGTTTCCTGCACCTGCAGAACCGTGCCAGCGAGCAGGGCGCTGGTTTCGCGGCAGCCTCCAAGGGCGTACGCCTGGCATTGCAGTCGCTGATGCTCGGCCTCGGCGCACTGCTCGCCGTGGAGGGTCAGATCACCCCCGGCATGATGATCGCCGGTTCCATTCTCGCCGGCCGTGTGCTCAGCCCACTGGATCAGTTGATCGGTGCCTGGAAGCAGTGGAGCGGCGCGCAGCAGGCCTATCAGCGCCTGCGCGACCTGCTGCGTGCGCAACCGCCGCGTGCCAGCGGCATGCGCCTGCCGGCACCGCGTGGCGAACTGCGTGTGGAACAGTTGTCGGCCTGTGCGCCGGGTTCGCGCACACCGGTGCTGGCAGGGGTCAGCTTCGCCCTGGAACCGGGCCAGCGCCTGGTGGTTCTGGGGCCCTCCGGTTGCGGCAAGTCCAGCCTGGCGCGCTTGCTGGTAGCGGCGCAGGCGCCGTTGTCCGGCAAGGTACGCCTGGATGGTGCCGACCTGCAGCAGTGGGACAAGAGCGTGCTCGGCCCGTATCTCGGCTACCTGCCGCAGGACGTGCAACTGTTCGCTGGCAGCATCGCCGAGAACATCGCCCGTTTCGCCGAAGTCGAGGCGGACAAGGTCGTCGCGGCAGCGCAGATGGCTGGGGTGCACGAGCTGATCCTGCGCTTGCCGCAGGGTTACGACACGCGTCTGGGCGAGGGCGGTGCCGGGCTGTCCGGCGGGCAGAAGCAACGCATCGGCCTGGCCCGGGCAGTCTACGGCTTGCCGGCGCTGATCGTGCTCGACGAACCCGACGCCAACCTCGACGAAGCGGGCGAGCAGGCACTGCTGGCCGCGCTCGACCGTCTGCGCGAGCAGGGGCGTACGCTGGTGCTGGTCAGCCACCGCCCGGCGCTGCTCAAGGGCGCCGACCAACTGCTGGTACTGCGTGGCGGGCAGATGCAGGCCTTCGGTCCGGCCGCCCGGGTGCTGCAGGATCTGCAGCAGGCCGCACGTCCGACGCCGCAGAGCGCACCGGTACGGCGTGTCGCGCCGACCCTGAGCATGAGCTACGGCGCCGTGCCGGGAGGCCAGCAATGAGCGCGCCAGCGACGCTTCAGCCCCTGCACGTCGTCGATGCCCGTGCACCGACGCGGCTCGGCTGGTGGCTGCTGCTCGCCGGTTTCGGTGGTTTCCTGGCCTGGGCCGCGCTGGCGCCGTTGGACAAGGGCGTACCGGTAAGTGGAACGGTCATGGTCAGCGGCAATCGGCAGGCGCTGCAGCACCCCACTGGTGGCACCGTACGGCGCATTCTGGCTCGCGATGGTGATGCGGTTCAGGCCGGCCAGCCGTTGTTGGAGCTGGATGACCAGGCGCTGCTGGCGCAAGCCGAGGCACTGCGGGCGCAACTGATAGGCAGCCGGGCCAGCGCCGCGCGTTTGGCGGCCGAGCGCGATGGCGCCGACAGCATCGACTTCGACCCCTGGTTGCTGGCGCAGCCGGACGATCCCCTGGTGGCCGCCAGCCTGGAGCTGCAGCGCCAGTTGTTCGCCAGCCGCCGCCAGGCCCTGGCCTTGGAGCTCGACGGCCTGGCGCAGAATCTGGCCGGCAGCGAGGCGCAACTCGGTGGCCTGCGTGCGCTGCGCATCAGCAAGCAAGCTCAGTTGCATGTGCTCGACGAGCAACTGTTGGGCCTGCGTGAGCTGGCTGCTGAACAGTACATCCCGCGTAACCGCCTGCTCGATGTCGAACGCCAGCGTGCCGAGCTGAGCGGCCTGCTGGCCGATGACATTGGGCGCATCGCCCAACTGCAGCGGCAGATCGCCGAATTAGGTCTGCGTGGCGCGCAGCGCCGTGAGCAGTTCCAGGAACAGGTGCGTAGCCAACTGGCCGAGACGCAGGTTCGCAGCGAAGAATTGCACCACCGCCTCGCCGGAATCGAGGCCGAGCGGCAACTCACCCTGCTGCGTGCCCCGGCCAGCGGCCTGGTGGTCGGGCTCAGCGTCTTCACCGAGGGTGGTGTGGTCGCACCTGGGCAGGCATTGATGGAGATCGTCCCACAGGATCAGCCGCTGCTGGTCGAAGGCCGCCTGAGCCCGGCCCTGGTGGATAAGGTGCACCCCGGTCTGCCGGTGGAGTTGCTGTTCACCGCCTTCGAGCAGCGCACCACGCCCCGTGTCGCCGGTACGGTGGAGTTGGTTTCCGCTGATCGACTGCAGGATGAGCGCAGCGGCGAGCCGTACTACGCCATTCGCATCCGTGTCGACGAATCGGCTATGCAGCAACTGGACGGGCTGCGCGTCCGCCCTGGGATGCCGGTGGAGGCGTTCATCAGCACCGGCGAGCGTTCGCTGCTCAACTACCTGTTCAAGCCGCTGCTCGACCGTACCCACCTGGCCATGGCGGAGGAATGAGCGTGCGTCTGCTCTGCTTGTGCCTGCTGTTGTGCTGTGTCCTGCCGGCGCATGCCCTCGGCCTGCTCGATGCCTATGCCCTGGCGCTGCGCCATGACCCGACCTTCCAGGCTGCCATCGCCGAGCGTGATGCGGGCCTGGAGAGTCAGGCCATCGGCCGTGCCGGACTGTTGCCACGGCTATCGTGGAGCTACAGCAACCAGCGCAACGACTCCGAAGTGACGGCAGGGGAGCAGCGCGTCGACCGTGACTACCGCAGCTACGCCTCGGTGCTCAGCCTGCAGCAACCGTTGTTCGACTACGCTGCCTGGGCCGACTACCGCCAGGGTGTGGCGCGTACCCTGTTGGCCGACGAGCGCTTTCGCGGGCGCAGCCAGGAGCTGGCGGTGCGTCTGTTCGAGGCCTACAGCCAGGCGCTGCTGAGTGACGAGCGCATCGCCCTGGCACGAGCCCAGCGCCGTGCCCTGGCCGAGCGCCTGCGCCTCAATCAGCGCCTGCTGCAGGCCGGTGAGGGCACGCGCACCGACGCGCTGGAAACCGAGGCGCGCCTGGCCCTGGCCGAGGCCGAGCTGATCCAGGCGCAGGACGACCTGGACGTGGCCCTGCGTGCGCTGGAAGCCATCGTCGGCGAGCCGTTGGCGCACAGCGACCTGCAACCGTTGCTCGATGACTTCCCGATCCAGCCGCCGCAGCCGTCTCGTTTCGAGGCCTGGCGCGACCTGGCCGTGGCCGGCAACGCCGATCTGGCGGCGCAGCGCCGTGCTGTCGACGTGGCTGCACAGAGCATCGAAAAACAGCGCGCCGGCCATCTGCCGACGCTCAGCCTGGTGGCCAGCAGTCGCCTGACCCGCTCCGATTCGGAGAGCAGCTACAACCAGCAGTACGACACCGACAGCATCGGCATCCAGCTTAGCGTGCCCTTGTTCGCCGGTGGCGGGGTGAGCGCGGCGACCCGTCAGGCCACGGCCGCCCATGTCCAGGCCGGCTTCGAGCTGGATGCGCAGACCGCCGAGGTGCTTACCCGCCTGCGTCAGCAGTTCAACCTGTGCAACAGCGCCGCCGCGCGCGTGCGCGCCTACCGTCTGGCAGTAAGCGCCGCGCAGACACTGGTGGAGGCGACGCGCAGGAGCGTGGCCGGCGGCGAGCGGGTCAACCTCGACGTGCTCGACGCCGAACAGCAACTGCACAGTGCCCGCCGCGACCTGGCCGAGGCGCGTCACGGCTACCTGCGGGCCTGGTTGCAGCTGCGTTATCTGGCGGGAATATTTGATGAGCAGGATCTGCTCAGTCTGGCGGGGTATTTCGTTGCGGAGCGGGGGTAGGGGGCGCCATGCGCACCAATTCTGGCGGCGAACGGCCGGTGCGCGTGGCGCACCCTACGGAAGGCGGCGCGCCCTGGCGTGCGGATGATTCACGCAAGGGCGGCCGGAGGGGGCTTAGATATCCCAGACCAGGTTGATCGCGAAGTTGCGACCGGGCTGGCTCAGGCGGTCGAGGTTGGCTGGAGCGGTAACACCTGCCTCACCATTACCGTCGTAACCGCGTACGTCGTCCCACAGCCAGTACTGCTTGTCGGTCAGGTTGTACAGGCCGGCGTTGATGGTCAGATCGTTGGTCAGCTTGTAGTAACCGGTCAGGTCGAGGATGCCGTAGCCGGGCGTGGCGAACTGGCTGCCGTCGCCGGTCGGGGAGTTGAATCCGCTGTTGTCGATACGGCTCTTGCGTTTGACCAGCGTCCAGTTCAGCAAGCCACCGAAGCGCTCCTGCTCGTAGCCCAGACCGAATACGCCGGTCAGCGGGTTGACGCTGTTCAGCGGCTCGCCGCTTTCTTCGTCACGACCGCGGGCATAGGCAATCGAACCCTGGGTGTAGAGACCTGGCAGCGCGCCGAAGCTGTCCAGATTCAAACGTCCCTTGGCCTCGGCACCGCGGATGGTGGCGCGGCTGATGTTGCGGCTTTGGAATATGGTCTGGCCGCCATTGGCTCCTACGGCATCTTCATCGATGAAGTCGCGATAACGGTTGTAGAACACCGCCAGGCTGAAGTTGCCGCCTTCGAAGTTACCGCGCAGGCCGGCTTCCAGGCTGCGACTGGTTTCCGGGTCGAGGTTCGGGTTGGGTTCCACGATGTAGGACGGATTGTTGTTCTGGAAGCGACCATACATCTCCTTGGCCGTAGGCGTACGGAAGCCTTCTGCGTACTGGGCGAAGCCGGTGTATTGCTCATCGAAGGCATAGGTCACGCCGAGTTTGGGCGAGACGCGCTGCCAGGTCTTGCTTGCCTCGGTGGGCTCGAAGGTGCTGGTGGGCGGGGCGCTGGCAAGGTACTCGTCGGTCAGGTCGGGCTTGAGTTTGGTGCGGTCGTAACGCAGACCCGGCAGGAAGGTCCACTGATTCCAGCGGATTTCGTCCTGCAGAAACACGCCGTAGACATCGACGGTTGGGTCTGGGAAATCGCTCTGGGTGGTGAGGGTATCGCCCGTGTTGTTGCTGATCGCACCGACGCTGGGGCAGTTGGTGCCCAGTGCCTGCAGGCATACACCATAACCGCTGCGTTGGCCGGTTACATCCTGGTGCTTGAGGTTGAAGCCGTAAGTCAGCAGGTGATCCGTTTCACCCAGGGCGAAGGCTTTGTCCAACTGTGCGTTGAGCACCCACTGGCGATCCTTGTAGTCGGTGCTGCGATAGCGCATCACGTCGCGGGTGATGGCCTGGGTAAAGAAGTTCCTGGCGGTGTAGTGCTCCTGGGTTCTCTGGTCGGTCTTGGCGATTTGGTAGTTCAGGCTCCATTTCAGGCTGTCGGCCAGCAGGCTGTCCAGGGCTAGGCTGTGCTCCAGGCCGAAGCGCTCACGGGTGATGGTGTCGTTGCCGCTGCGGCCCGCGTAGTAGTTCTGCCCCACACCAATGGTCGGGGCATTGAACGGCCCGCCGACGGCACTGAGTTGATTGCTGTCGCGGTCGTCTTTGTACTTCTCGTAGGTCAGTTGCAGGCGGTCGCTGTCGTTGTAGTTCCAGCCCAGCTTGGCCAGAACGTTGGTGGTGCGTACGTCCTCGGGGTTGGCCTCGGTGCGGCCCAGGCCGGTACCGCCGTGGTTACCGTAGGACTCGGTCTCGTGGCCGTTACGCTGAGATAGATGCAGCAGGGCATCGAAGTCCTGATAGCGGCCTGCGATGGTCGCCGAACTCAGCCAGCTTTCGTCTGCGGAGCTGTAGCCGCTTTTCAGCCGAGCACCGACATCGCGGCCTTCCTTGATGATGTCGCTCGCGTCGAGTGTGAAATAGCTGACCGCCCCGCCAATGGCATTGCTGCCATACAGGGCCGAGGCCGGGCCGCGGAGGATTTCCACCCGCTTGATGATTTCCGGATCGACATAGTTGCGCTGGGTATTGGCATAGGGGCCGTAGTAGAAGCTGGCAGGGATCTCGACACCGTCGACCTGAGTCAGCACCCGGTTACCATCGATACCGCGGATGTTGTAGCCGGTGAGGCCGGAGCGCTGACCAGTTCCGCCGACAGAGACGCCTGGCTCGTCGCGTACCAGCTGCTTGATGGTGTTGATGTTGTTGCGATCCAGAACGGTTCGATCACGCACGCTGACCGTGCTGGGAACGGCGTTTACATCCTGCTCGTGAAGCGTGGCGGTGACCGTCATCGCTTGCAGGGCGAGCGATTGAGACGGGTTCTTCACCAGCACCACGCTGCGCTCACCAATGCTGCGGTAGCTCAGGCCGGTGCCTTCGAGCAGGCGCGCCAGGGCCAGCTCTGGCGACAGTCGGCCATTGATCCCCGGTGATTCAATGCCGTCGGCCAATTGTGCCGGCAGGCCAATCTGCCAACCCGTGACGTCACTGAATGCGTTCAGCGCAGCAACCAGGGGCTGGCGCTCGATGGCGAAGCGGTAACCGCTCTGACTCTGCTGTTCGGCGGCGGGTGAACCATCGGCGGCTTGAGCCAGCAGTGGCAGGCTGGCGCAGGAAATGGAGAGTGCCAGTAGCGACAGGCTGGCGCTGGACAGCCGCAGGGAACGCTGGCGTCGGGTGTGAAGGGACATGGGTAAGCTCTCTGTGTGCGTCGGTCAGTTAATGCGAATTGTTTGCATTGTTCTGACGAGACGAACGACTCTTGCGAGAGCGTAAAAATTATTCTTCTCAGTTGAGAATCAGTAGCGACGGGTATTCGTGAAGCTGGGCCGAGGTCACTTGTGCCAGCGAGCGCATGATGTCGGTGGGTTCGCTCAGGCGATAGTTTCCGGTGATGCGCAGGTCATCCAGGCGGGAATTGCCGTTGATGATCCAGCCGGGGTAGTAGCGGCGCAGCTCGTCCAGCACTTCGTGCAGAGGGCGATCATCGAAGATCAGACGGCCCTGAACCCAGGCGAGTTGGTTGGCCGTGGCGCCGTGGGTGCGATTGCCAATACCGTCTGGGCCGACCCGGATGCTGTCGCCGCTGGCCAGGTAGATGCGGCTGTCGTTGCCTCGTGTGTGCACCTCGATCTCGCCGCGTTCGACGCTGACTTCGGCCTCGTCGCCGAGATAGCGGACGGAGAATGCGGTGCCGCGTACCGAGATCAGAATGGGCCCGGCGGCAACCTGGAAGGGGCGGCTGCTGTCCTTGGCAACGTCGAAGTAGGCCTCGCCACGCAGCAGTTGCGTGACGCGCTGGCGCTCGTCGATCTGGCTGGAGAAGGCACTGCCGGTGTTGAGCAGTACGCGCGAGCCGTCGGCCAGATCCAGGCTTTGCCGTTGGCCGATGGCCGTGACATGGTCGGCCCGCAAACGCAGTAGCAGGTCGCTTTGCAGGGTGATACCGACTACCAGCAGCAGTGAGGCGGCAATCGCCAGGGTTCTGCCGATGCGCCGCGAACGCTTGGGTGCTGTCTGTCTGCTGCGCTCCAGGCGAGCGGCGGCGGTCACCAGTATGGGCGCTTGCCAGCAGCGCTGGGCGCGTTCGAACGCTTCGGCATTGGCCGGGGAGGCGGCCAACCACTCGGCGAATCGCGCCCGACAATCGTCGTCGGCATTTTCCAGCAGGAGCAGCCAGTCCAGCGCCTGGCTCAACGGCGTGTCGCTGTCGGTGGGTGATCCCTGCTGCTGATGCATCGGGCTGTTCTCGAAACCGGGGGGCAATATTCTGGCCGAAGGTGTGAGTGAGCGATAGTCGCTCATGTCGGCGGGCTCAGGCGGTCGAGCAGGGTCATGCACAAGGCCATGATCAACTTGAGCTCTTTTTGTACCGTGCTGGGTGAAACACCCAGCTCGGCGGCGATCTCGGCATAGCCCTGGCCATGCAGGCGGCTGAGGATGAAGATGCGCTGCTGGCGCTCGCTTAATTGCTCCAGTGCACTGCCCAGGCGCTGCAGGAGGCGCTCGGCATGCAGGCTGTCTTCACTGGATGAGCCGGGTGCCGGGACGGCCTGCATGATGGCGTCCGGCACGTCATCAAGCATGGTGCGCGACTGCATGCGTTCGCGGCGCAGGTGGTCGAGCGCCAGGTTGCGCCCTGTCTGGAACAGAAAGGGCTCTAGATGATCGACCGGTTTTTCGCGCAGGCTACGGGCCACCCGTAGGTAGGTTTCCTGCACCAGCTCCTCGGCGATGCTGGCGTTCTTCACGATTTTCACCAGGGTACGCAGCAGCGGGGTGCGCTGGTTGATGAATACGCTGTCTAGGTTGGAAATGGTCACTGGCAAGCCCGGTTCGCCGACTACAAAATAAATAATAATCATTTTTAATAAGGTCGACTAGCGAGCGGGGCACTGGCGCGTCGTATCGGGCGAGACCTCGCTGTATTTCACCGTTATTTTTACGGAGGTTGGCAGGTTCGTTCGTCTTTATAAGGCAGTGGTGGTCGAACGCCTTGCGCATCTCGCGCAGCTATCCAGGGCGTTAGATCGGTCTAACTTCATGCCAGTCATCAGCGAGCTTTTCATGAACGCCTCTTCGCAACTTTCCCATCCGCTGCGTTCGCAGCGCCTGAACCAGGTCACTCACGAGCCGCATAGCAAGCTCGACAATCTGGTGAAGAGCCATGATCCGTTCGGCAGCCCGGAGCGGTTCTCCCACTTCGTGGCGGCCCAGTATCTGTTCCAGCGTGATCTGGAAAAACTCTACAACGATCCCGAGTTGATCAAACTGGTGCCGGATCTACCGCAGCGTTGCCGCGTCGAACAGGCCAGGCTGGATCTGGCCGATCTGAACCGCGCACTGCCCGAGGGCGATGACAGTATCCGCAACACGACCATGGGCACCGGTGAGGCCTTGGCCTGGCTGTTCGTGTCCGAAGGTTCCAAGTTGGGCGCGGCTTTCCTGCTCAAGCGCATGCCGGCGCTGGGTTTGAGCGAGACCTTCGGCGCGCGTCATCTCGGTGAGCCGGAAGGTGGTCGTGCGCAAGGCTGGAAAGCGTTCACGGCGGTGCTCGATAGCGTCGAGCTGGATGCCGAGCAGGAGCGTCTGGCCGAGGCGGCGGCGATTGCCGCTTTCGAGCGCTTCACCGTGCACCTGGAACGTTGTTTTGCCTGAAGCCACGCTGGCGCGTTCGGCCTGGCAGCGCTGGCTGTGGTTGCTGGTGGCCTACCTGAGCATCGGCATGGCCATGCTCGGCGTGATACTGCCGGGGCTGCCCACTACCGAGTTCGTTCTGCTTGCCGCCTGGGCGGCTTCACGCAGCTCACCACGGTTGGCCGCCTGGCTGGAGAACCATCGTATCTTTGGCCCACTGCTGCGTGACTGGAAGAACGGCGGTCTGATCGCCCGACGCACCAAATGGGTGGCCAGCCTGAGCATGCTGGTGGCTTTGGCCGTCCTGTTGCTGACGGTCGATCACCTGCCGTCGGTGCTGTTCGCCGCGGCCGGCATGAGTTGCGGTGCGCTGTTCATCTGGACACGGCCGGAGAAACCGAAGGCCGGGTAGGGGGGCAAGATCCCGTAGCCCGGATGCAATCCGGGACGGTCAGCGTGCATCCGGGCTACAGGGCTGTGGCTCCGTAGGGTGCGCCGTGCGCACCGGCGATCTCGTGGTGCGCACGGCGCACCCTACCCAAAGGCGCTCCAGAGGAGCGCCTTTTCCCTTCAGAACAAGGTCTGCGGCAGTTGCTGCGCCCGCGCCCGGCGCAGTTGCAGCCAGCCCATCAGGCCGAGCAGGAGAACCGCTGGAATCCACATGATTTCCTTGGGAGGACGGTGGGATTCCATCTGCAGTTCGAGAATTTCCTGATCGAACTGCAGGCCGGCGCGTTCGGCTGCCGATCTGAAGCTCACCGCGTCGATCAGGGTGCGCTCGCCCTCTTCATACAGCGTCAGGCCGAGGGCCTCCAGGCGTTCCTCGGGCACACTGTCCGGCACCTTGAACATCACCGTCAGGTCGCGGGTGCTGCCGTCCACTTCCTCCTGGCGCACCACCAGGCGTAGATCGTCGCCGGGTTCGGCCTGCTCCAGCGCTTCGGCGAAACGTGCCGGTGGCTCGCTGTGGTAGGGCGGGGTGATGCGATCCAGCCAGAAGTCCGGGCGGAACAGGGTGAAGGAAATCAGCAGCAGCAACGGCAGTTCGAACCAGCGGTTGCGGGTGATGAACCAGCCTTGGGTGGCCGAGGCGAACACCAGCATCGCCAGCGTGGCGCTGAAGAAGGTGATGATGCCCTGGGTGACGGTCACGTCGATCAGCAACAGGTCGGTGTTGAAGATGAACATGAACGGCCAGACGATGCTGCGCGCATCGTAGATGAAGGCCTGGATACCGGTCTTGATCGGGTCGTCCTTGGCGATTGCCGCCGCCGCGAACGAGGCCAGCCCCACCGGTGGTGTGGAGTCGGCCAGCAGGCCGAAGTAGAAGACGAACATGTGCACCGCGATCAGCGGCACCACCAGACCGTGCTGCTGGCCGAGCGAGACGATCACCGGCGCCATCAGCGACGACACCACGATGTAGTTGGCAGTGGTCGGCAGGCCGAGGCCGAGCACCACGCAGAACACCCCGGTGAGCACCAGCATCAGCAGCAGGTTGCCCATCGACAGGGTTTCCACCAGGTCGGCGAGAACGATGCCGACGCCGGTCTGCGAGATGGCGCCGACCACGATGCCGGCGGTGGCGGTGGCCACGCCGATGCCGATCATGCCGCGTGCACCAGCCTGCAGTGCGGCGTACAGGTCATACAGACCATTGCGCAGGGTGCCGGCGCGACGCAGCGGGTCGCGGCGCATCAGGTTGAGCAGCGGGCGTTGGGTGATGAGGATGACGATCAAAGACAGCACGCCCCAGAAGGCCGACAGGCCGGGGGACAGGCGCTCGACCATCAGGCACCAGACCAGGATCACCATCGGCAGCAGGAAGTGCAGGCCGGAGAGGAACACCTTGCGGGTGTCCGGCAACTGGGTCAGGGCGGTTTCCGGGTCTTCCGCGGCGAGCTGTTCGACCCCGGCGGAAATACGGATCAGCACCAGGTAGGCAATGGCGATCAGCCCGGCGATCACCCAGCTGGCATTGCTGCCAAACAGCGGCTTGAGCCAGCCGAGGCCGTAGTACACGGCCAGGGCCAGGGCGCTGACCAGGGCGATGCCGAAGCTCAGCGTCATCAGGCGCAGCAGAATGGGCTTCGGCGTTGGCCGCGGCAGGCCGGCCATGCCCTGCTTGACCGCTTCCAGGTGCACCAGCCAGAGCAGGGTGATGTAGGAAATGGTCGCCGGCAACAGGGCGTGCTTGAGCACCTCGACATAGGGAATGCCGACGTACTCGATCATCAGGAAGGCTGCAGCGCCCATTACCGGCGGCATCATCTGGCCGTTGGTCGAGGCGGCCACTTCGATGGCGGCGGCCTTGGTGCCGGGGTAGCCGACCTTCTTCATCATCGGAATGGTGAAGGGGCCGGTGGTGACCACGTTGGCGATGGACGAGCCGGACATCAGGCTGGTCAGCATCGAGCCGATCACCGAGGCCTTGGCCGGGCCGCCGCGCATGTGCCCGAGCATGGAGAACGCCAGCTGGATGAAGTAATGGCCGGCGCCGGCGCGGTCGAGCATGGCGCCGAACAGCACGAAGAGAAAGACGAAGGCCGTGGACACGCCCAGCGCCACGCCGAATACACCTTCGCTGCTCAGCCACTGGTGGTTGGCCAGCGCCTCCCAGGACACACCGCGGTGCGACAGCATGCCGGGCATCCACGGGCCGGCGACGGAATAGACGAGAAACACCAGGGCGATCACCGCCAGCGCCGGGCCGAGGCTGCGGCGCGTGGCTTCCAGCAGCAGCGGGATGCCGATCAGCGCGGTGAGCAGGTCGAGGCTGGTCGGTGTGCCTGGCCGGCTGGAGAGTTCGCGGTAGAAGATGAACAGGTAGAGCACCGCCGCGCCAGCCAGCAGGGCGAACAGCAGGTCGTGCCAGGGCACGTGGCTGCGCGGTGAACGACTGAATGCGGGATAGACCAGAAAGGCCAGGGTCAGGGCGAAGGCCAGGTGGATGGCCCTGGCTTCGGCATCATTGAAGATGCCAAAACTGAAAATGAACGGCAGGGGTGAAACCAGCCACAACTGGAACAGCGACCAGCTCAGGGCCAGGGTGGCGATCAGCCCGGCCATCACCCCGCTCGGGGAACGAGCACCGGTTTCCTGGGCAGCGAGTTCGGCAGCGCTCTGTTGATTCATGGGTGCAGCTCCAAATCAAACGGCCGATCCTGAAGGATCGGCCGGTAATCTCGGTGACGCGAGTGGTCTCTCCGCTTGCCCGGCTCAGACCGCAACAGGCGGGGTGGCGGCTCTGTCAGAGCCAGCCACGCTCCTTGTAGTAACGCTCGGCACCTTCATGCAGCGGGGCGCTCAGACCGGCGGAGATCATCTCCTTCTCTTCCAGATTGGCGAAGGCCGGGTGCAGGCGCTTGAAGCGGTCGAAGTTCTCGAAGATCGATTTGACCACCAGGTAGACCAGTTCCGGATCGGTCTTGCTGCTGGTCGCCAGCAGCGCCTTGCCGCCCAGCGACGGTACCGGCTGGTCGACGCCCGGATAGAGGCCGCCAGGTACTTCGGTCTTGATGTAGTAGGTTTTCTCTTCGAGGAACTTGTCGATGTCCGGGCCTTCCACCGGGATCAGTTTGCCGGAGACCACGCTTAGGCCTTCCTGGATCGCGCCGTTGGGGTGGCCGACCACGTAGGTCATCACATCCAGGCGGTTGTCGGCCATGGCCGAGGCCATTTCGGCAGGGCGCAGTTCAGCGGCCAGGGCGAAGCTGGAGCGCGTCCAGCCCTTGGCTTCCATGACTTCTTCGAAGGTGTCGCGGCTACCCGAACCTGGTACGCCGATATTGACGCGCTTGCCGGCCAGGTCATCGAAGCTTTCCACACCGGAGGCGACGCTGGCGAGGATGGTCAGCACCTCGGTCTGCATCGACAGCACGCTGCGCATCTCTTCCATCGGGCCTTGCTTGTCGAACGGCGCCAGGCCGTTCATGGCCTTGTACTGGTGGTCGGACTGGATGAAACCGAAGTTGAATTCACCGGTGCGCAGGGCGTTGATGTTGTACACGCTGGCGGCGGTGGACGGTGCGTTGCAACGTACGCCCTGGTCGGTGCCCAGGCGGTTGACGAAACGGCAGATGGACTGCCCGGCAACGTAGTAGACGCCGGTCTGGCCGCCGGTGCCGATGGTGACGAAGCGCTCCTGCGCATGACTGAGCGAGCTGGTGGCGGACAGGGCCAATGCCGCTGCCACGGAGGTGAATACACCGGAAATCGCGAATTTCTTCATGGGATGCTTCCTGTTGTTCTAGTCGATTGTTGTGCTTGGCCCAAACCGCAGGCCTTGCCTATCCAATGGCTATCACCGCGCCACTTAACCCTGTTCAAGGCTCGCTGCGCTTCGGCACTGCTGCATCAGGAGCAGGCTTCGGCTCGCGAAATTCTCAACAGTCTCAGGCTCACTCCGGGAGGGCGGCGGTCAGCATGATTTCCACCAGTACATCCTCGGATGCCAGCGGAGCCTGAAGGGTGGCGCGGGCAGGTGCGCTATTTTGCGGCAACCAGGCAGCCCATACCTCGTTCATGGCCGAAAAGTCTGTCGCAATATCTTTCAGCCAGATCTGCGCGCTGAGCAGACGAGTCTTGTCGGTGCCGGCGCGGGCCAGCAGATCGTCGATCTTGGCCAGGACTTCGCGGGTCTGTCCGGCGCAGTCCAGGCTGCGGTCGGTTGGCACCTGGCCGGATAGGTAGACCAGCCCGCCGTGGATCACCGCGCCGCTGAGGCGAGGATTGCTGTCGATACGCTGGATGCTCATGGTGTTCTCCTAATGGTGCGCAAGGTTCAACCGGCACGCAGGCCGGTCAGGTCGATGGGGCTGGCTGCGCCGCCGATCAGTTCGGCGAGAATCTGTCCGCTGGCGCAGGCCAGGGTGAAACCGAGGCTGCCGTGGCCGACGTTGAGCCAGAAATTGTCGTAAGGTGTAGCGCCCAGTAGCGGCGTGCCGGTGGCGGTGGACGGGCGCTGGCCGGCCCACTCGCGCGCTTCGGCGTAACGGCCGGCGCGGGGAAAGGTTTCTTCGCAATTGGCGCGTAGCGCCTGCATGCGCCGTGGGTCGACTTGATTGTCATGAGCACCAATGTCGACCATGGCGGCCACTCGAAGCTGGCCGCCGAGGCGGGCGTAGACCGTCTTGCGGTCGAAATCGGTGACGCTGATCTGCGGGCAGCCATCGCCGTTGGCGGCAGGCAGCGACAGGCTGTAGCCCTTGAGCGGATAGAGTCCCAGCTTGATGCCCAGCGGTGCGGCGATGGCCTGGCTGCCGTTACCGGCGGCGAGGATGAACTCGTCCGCTTCCAGCTCCGAGCCGTTGGCCAGGGTCAGGGCCTTGATGCGAGAACCTTCGTGGTGGGTGCCGGTTACCTGATCGCGCAGGCGCCAGTAACGGACGCTGGCTTGCAGGCGCTGCTCCAGTGCCTGGCAGAACAGGAAACAGTCGGCAGCTTCGTCGGATGCGCTGAAGATGCCGCCCGCCAGCTTGTCGGCCACATCGGTCAGCGCGGGCTCCAGCGCCAGGCATTCGTCGACCGAGAGCGCTCGTTGTTCATCGCCTTCGGCAATCTTGCCGGCTGCAGTAGCGAAGGTTGCTTGCGAGCGATAGACCACCAGCTTGCCGTTGCGCTTCCAGGCGAAGCCGTCGAGGCCATCCTGCTCGCGCCACTGTTGCAGTACCGCCTGGCTGTAAAGGGCAAGGCGCAGCAGGTGACCGCCGTTGCGCTGGTTCACCGAACGGCGGCAGGCAGCGAGGAAGTTCAGGCACCACTGCCACTGATCGGTCGACAGGCGCGGGCGGAACTGCAAGGGCGCGCTGGCGCCCTGCAGCATCCAGGCGATGGCTTTCAGCGGCACGCCGGCATCCGGCAGCGGCGACACGTAGCGGTAGCTGAGCTGGCCGCCGTTGGCGAAGCTGGTCTCCAGGCCAGGCTGGGTCTGCGCCTCGATCAGGGTTACCTGATGCCCGGCGCGCACCAGTGCATAGGCACTGGCCATCCCGATGACGCCACCGCCAATGATGGCAACCTGCTTGGACATGTCACAGCCTCGAACAATGAAACATGCGTCGGACTGTAGCGGCGCCTCGCAGGCTGGAACCAATGAATAGATGGCTCTAGAGTATTACCTTTGGTTATGTTCTTGAGGGTTGCGCCGTGCGCCTGCGCCATATCGAAATCTTCCAGGCGATCCTGCAGACCGGTTCGGTGACCGGCGCCGCCAGCCTGCTCAATGTCTCTCAGCCGGCGGCGAGCAAAGCGCTACAGCACGCCGAGGCGCAGCTGGGCTTCACCCTGTTCAAGCGGGTGCGTGGTCAATTGTTGCCTACCCCGGAAGCGCGAATCCTTGAGCAGTCCACGGCGCGGGTATTCGAGGAGCTGCAGCGCGCCCGGCGTCTGGCTGGTGGGCTGCGTCAGCAGAGCGCGCGCAGCTTGCGGGTGGTGGCGACACCGAGCCTGGCACAATCCCTATTACCCAAGGTTATTCCGCGCTGGATGAAGCGCTTTCCGGGCGTGCCCTACGAGCTGGCGACTCACCACACCCCGGAGCTGGTGGAGAATCTGCTGCTGCACGAGAGTGATCTGGCGCTGACGTTGCAGGATCCCAAGCATGCCGGTCTGAGCATGCGCACCCTGGCGCAGGGGCAGATGGTGGTCATTGCGCCGCCTGGCCACTGGCCGATCCACAGCCTGGACGAGCCGCTGGATATTCAGGAACTGGGCGGCGAACCGCTGCTGGCGCTGGATACCCGCGATGCGCTGGGCAGCCTGCTCGATCATCATCTCGGCGAAGCGCCGCAGCCACCGCAGGTGGTCGCCCGCGTGCAGACCTGGCTGCTGGCGCGCTCGCTGGTCGCCGAAGGGTTGGGCTTGGCGGTGGTCGACCCGCTGACCGGTTATGGGCCGGGGGCACCGATCCAGGTGCGGGCGTTGCGGCCGATGTTGCCGGTCAAGTTCTACGCACTGACGCGTCCGGATGAAGGCACCAGCGAAGCGCTGGAAGGCCTGCTGGAAGAGCTGAGCAAGGAGGCGGCGGGGTTGATGGGGTAGGGTGCGCCGTGCGCACCAGGGAATACGCGCTGCCTGCAAGGTGCGCATGGCGCACCCTACGGAGAGGGCCAAACGAAAACCCCGCCTGTTGGCGGGGTTTTCGTTGGGGCGAAGGCGATCAGAACGCCGGCACCACTGCGCCTTTGTACTTCTCTTCGATGAACTGCTTCACCTCGGCGCTGTGCAGGGCCTTGACCAGCTTCTGCACGGCATCGCTGTCCTTGTTGTCGGCGCGGGTGACCAGGATGTTGACGTACGGCGAGTCGCTGCCTTCGATGGCCAGGGCGTCCTGGGTCGGGTTCAGCTTGGCTTCCAGGGCGTAGTTGGTGTTGATCAGGGCGAGGTCGACCTGGCTCAGCACGCGCGGCAGGGTGGCCGCTTCCAGCTCACGCACCTTGATCGCTTTCGGGTTCTCGACGATGTCCTTCGGCGTGGCGAGGATGCCGGCTTCCGGCTTGAGTTTGATCACGCCGGCTTTCTGCAGCAGCAGCAGGGCGCGGCCGCCGTTGGTGGCATCGTTGGGGATGGCCACGGTGGCGCCTTGCGGCAGCTCGCTCAGGTTCTTGATCTTGCTGGAGTAGGCGCCGAAGGGCTCGACATGCACGCCGGCAACGCTGACCAGATCGGTCTTACGGCTGGCATTGAACTCGTCCAGGTACGGTTGGTGCTGGAAGAAGTTGGCGTCCAGGTTGCCCTGCTGCACTTGCAGGTTGGGCTGCACGTAGTCGGTGAACACACGCACCTTCAGCTCCACGCCTTCTTTGGCCAGGGCCGGTTTGACGAACTCGAGGATCTCCGCGTGCGGCACCGGGGTGGCGGCGACGTTGAGGGTTGCGGCCTGGGCCGAGAAGGCCGCGCAGGCGGCGATGACAGTCAGCAGTTTCTTCATATCAAGGTTCCTTTTGGGAAGGTTGGTGCGGGTCTCGCGGGTGGCGAGTCGCCGCTTTTCATCATCACTTACGAGAAAAATGTACGACCAGTCGATCACCGACCATCTGCAGCACCTGTACCAGGATCAGCAGCAGGATCACTGTCACGGCCATGACGTCCGGCTGGTAGCGCTGGTAGCCGTAGCGTACCGCCAGGTCGCCGAGGCCGCCGCCGCCAATCAGGCCGCTCATGGCGGTGTAGGACACCAGGGTAATCGCGGTGACGGTGGTGGCCGCGAGCAGGCCGGGCAACGCCTCGGGAAGCAGCGCGCGGGTGATGATCTGCCAGGTGGTGGCGCCCATCGCCTGGGTCGCCTCGATGATGCCGCGCTCCACTTCACGCAGGGCGGTTTCCACCAGGCGCGCGAAGAACGGCGTGGCACCCACCACCAATGGCGGGATGGCGCCGGCGACGCCCAGCGAGGTGCCGACCAGCAGCTCGGTGAAGGGAATCATCAGGATCAGCAGGATGACGAAGGGCACCGAGCGCAGGATGTTCACCACCAGCGACAGTGCGCCGTACAGCGCCGACTGCTCGAACAGCTGGCGCGGGCCGGTAAGAAACAGCAGCACGCCGAGGGGCAGGCCGAGCAGTACGGTGAACAGCATCGAGCCGAGCAGCATGTTCAGGGTGTCGAGGCTGGCCTGCCAGATTTCCGGCCAGAACACGTTGGGCAGCAGTTGTTCGAGCATCAGCGCAGTACCTCCAGATGCACGTCGGCGGCGCCGAAGCGCGCCAGCGCGGCGTCAATGTCGCCACCGGTCAGGGCCAGGGTGAGCTGGCCGTAGGGAGTGTCCTTGATGCGGTCGATGCGCCCGGCGAGGATGCTGTAGTCCACTCCGGTTTCACGGGCCACGGTGCCCAGCAGCGGCGCATAGGTGGCGTCGCCCTGGAAGGTCAGGCGCAGGATGCGGCCTTCGACATGGGCGAAGTCATCACGCTGTTCGGCTTCGTCGACGTGCTCGGACTCCTGCACGAAACGTCGTGTGGTCGGGTGTTGCGGGTGCAGGAACACCTCGGCCACCGGGCCCTCTTCGACGATGACGCCGGCATCCATCACCGCCACGCGGTCGCAGACACGGCGGATCACGTCCATCTCGTGGGTGATCAGCACGATGGTCAGGCCCAGTTCGCGGTTGATCTCGGCCAGCAGGTGCAGCACGGCGGTGGTGGTCTGTGGGTCGAGGGCGCTGGTGGCCTCGTCGCACAGCAGTATCTTCGGTCGCGTGCTCAGCGCACGGGCGATGCCGACGCGCTGTTTCTGCCCGCCGGAGAGTTGTGCCGGGTATTTGGTGGCGTGATCCTGCAGGCCGACGCGGGCCAGCAGCTCGGCGACGCGGGCGTCGATTTCGGCACGGCTCAGTTCGCCGGCCAGGCGCAGCGGCATGGCGATGTTGTCGGCGACGGTTTTCGATGACAGCAGGTTGAAGTGCTGGAAGATCATCCCGACCTGCTGGCGGAAGCGGCGCAGGCCATTGGCATCGAGGGCGGTGACATCGACGCCGTCGATCTCGATGCGACCGCCGGAGGGTTCTTCCAGGCGGTTGATCAGGCGCAGCAGGGTGCTCTTGCCGGCGCCGGAATGGCCGATGATGCCGAACACCTGGCCGCTGCCGACCTGCAGCGTGGTGGGCTGCAGTGCCGGAATCTCGCGGCCTGCGACGCGGTAGGCCTTGTGGACGGATTGAAACTGGATCACGCGAACGACCTTTTGGGTGTGTTCAGTCGCCGGCTCCAGAGGGTTGTCGAGCCGGCCATCGAGCGCCGGGTAGGGCGCAAAAGTGCGCTAGTTTACCCGGCAGTGTTTAGGCCGAGAAAATCTTTGTAGGCCTATGTTTATTACAAAATGGCATTACCGATCAGCGGTAGTACGAGTGCCCTTCCTCAGTTGCGTTGTGGGCTCAACAGCAGGCGCGGTACTTGTTGTGGCGCGATCTTCTGGCTCAGCTGCGGACGGAAGCTCGGGTCGAGCTTCTTGATCCGCGCCGAGAGCAGCGCCGCGACCCAGGGGTAATCCTTGGCCTCGCGCACTTCGATGCGCACCGCACAGCGAAAGGTCACGACATCGGCGGCTACGCCGTCGAGCAGGCGGCGCAGGTTTTCGTTGTCCTGGCTGTCCAGCATAGGCAACGCCACGACGCTGGTGGCGGCGCTTGGGTCGATCAGGCGTGCTTTGGGTGTGCTCTCGACCACGGGCGTCGGCTGGCTCGCCGCTGTCGGGGCGGTTGCTGCCTTGGTCGCGGCCTGGCGTTCACTGGCCAGGCGTTGCTGGCGCAGTTGTTCCAGGCGCTCGGCATCGAGCTTGGCGGCCGCTTCGCGGGCCTGCTGCTCGGCAGCTGCCTGGCGGGCAGCGCGGGCGCTGTCGATGGCCTGGTTGAGGTCATGGCTCAGGGCTGGGGCTTGCGGCATCAGGCTGCGGGCCTGGCCCAGCGCCTGCGCAGCGCGATCCAGATCACCCTGCTGCAGCGCTTCCTGGCCTTGCTGCATGTAGGCTTCGGCCAGTTGGCGTTGGTACTGCTCCAGGCGCGTGTCGCGGCTGGCGCGTTGCTGCAGCGCGCTGAGTTGGCCGCGCGCATCGTCAAGGCGTTCTTCGGCCAGGCTCAGGTCGAGCTGGCGGAAGGCGATGACCAGATCATCGACCGGCGGCACGCTGTGCGACGGTGTGTTCTGGCAGCCGACCAGCAGCAGAACCAGAAAAAGAGGAAGACCACGAAAAGCGAACGACTTCATGACTACGCGTCTCGAATTGTGCAAAAAACGCGCAATCATACAGGTTCGTATCGCTGATTTCACCTCGATCGGTCGCGCCGTAGCCCGGATGCAATCCGGGGAAAACGTGGTGGAGCATTCCCGGATTGCATCCGGACTACGCAGAGCGCGCCATCAGGTGTTGCGCTTGGGCAACGCGAAGCTGGCCAGAAATAGCGCGGCGGCGCTGACCACGATGGATGGCCCGGCTGGGGTGTCCTGATACCAGGACAGGCTAAGCCCTGCACACACGGCCACCAGGCCGAGCAGGCTGGCACCTATCGCCATCTGCTCCGGTGTGCGTGCATGGCGCTGGGCAGCAGCGGCCGGGATGATCAACAAGGAGGTGATCAGCAGCACGCCGACGATCTTCATCGCCACGGCGATCACCACGGCGATCAACAGCATCAACGCCAGGCGAATTGCTGCCACCGGCAGGCCTTCGACCCGCGCCAACTCTTCATGCACCGTGATTGCCAGCAGGGGGCGCCACAGCCAGGCCAGCGCTGCCAGCACCAGCGCGCTACCACCCATGATCCAGGCCAGATCGGTAGGGCTGACGGCGAGCAGGTCGCCGAACAGGTAGCTCATCAGGTCGATGCGCACGTCGTGCATGAAGCTCAACGCCACCAGGCCCAGTGACAGCGTGCTGTGGGCGAGGATGCCGAGCAGGGTGTCGGAGGCCAGCGGCTGGCGCTGTTGCAGGGTCACCAGCAGCACAGCCAGCAGCACGCAGCCGACGGTCACGGTGAGGGTTGGGCTGACGTCGAGCATCAGTCCCAGCGCCACGCCGAGCAGGGCGGCATGGGACAGGGTGTCGCCAAAATAGGCCATGCGCCGCCACACGACGAAGGAGCCGAGTGGGCCGGCCACCAGGGCCAGCGTCAGGCCGGCGAGCAGGGCGTTGAGAAGAAAATCGGGCATCAGTGCTTGCAACCAGGGCCGTGAACGTGGGCCGGGCCGTGGATGGTCAGGCCGGGCTTGACCACGCCGCCATGCAGGTCGTGATCGTGGTCGTGATGGTGGTGATAGACGGCCAGGCTCTTGGCATCCTGACCGAACAGCTCGATGAAGGCCGGGTCGCCGCTGACCTGCTCCGGGTGACCGGAACAGCACACATGGCGGTTGAGGCAGACCACCTGATCGGTGGCGCTCATCACCAGATGCAGGTCGTGCGACACCATCAACACGCCGCAGCCATGGCGCTCGCGTAGCCGTGAGATCAGTCGGTACAACTCGGCCTGGCCGGCGACGTCGACGCCTTGTACCGGCTCGTCGAGCACCAGCAGTTGCGGCTCGCGCAGCAGGGCGCGGGCCAGCAGCACGCGCTGCATCTCGCCACCGGAAATGCTCTGCAGCGGGCTGTCGATCACCTGCTCGGCGCCGACCTCGGCCAGTGCTGCCAGTGCGCGTTTGCGATCCACTCCCGGCACCAGGCGCAGGAAGCGCAGCACCGACAGCGGCAGGGTGGCATCGACATGCAGTTTCTGCGGCATGTAGCCGATGCGCAGGCGCGGTGCGCGGCGCACGTTACCGTGTTCCGGTTGCAGCAGGCCGAGTACCACGCGCACCAGGGTGGTCTTGCCGGCGCCGTTGGGGCCGATCAGGGTAACGATCTCGCCGGGCTGTACGCTGAGCTGCACGTCATCCAGCACAGCCTGGCCGTTGAAGCTGACCGCGACTCCGTCGAGACGGATCAGGGCGTCGTTCATGCTGCTGCCTTGCAACCGGCGCAGAGGCCGACGACTTCGACGGTCTGGCTCTCCACGCTGAAACCGACGCCTGCGGCGCCGTCGACGATGGCCTGACTGATGGCCGGCTGTTCCAGTTCGATGGCCGCATGGCAACTGCGGCAGATCAGGAACTGGCCCTGGTGCGCATGTTCCGGATGGCTGCAGCCGACGAAGGCATTGAGCGAGGCGATGCGATGCACCAGGCCGTTTTCCAGAAGAAAGTCCAGCGCGCGGTACACCGTCGGCGGCGCGGCGCGGCGGCCATCCTCGTCACTCAGCACGCCGAGGATGTCGTATGCGCCCAGCGGCTTGTGGCTGGCCCATACCAGCTCGAGCACACGCTTGCGCAAGGCGGTCAGGCGCAGACCCTGACGGGTACAGATGGCCTCGGCCTCGGCCAGGGCATGGCTGACGCAGCGGGAATGGTCGTGGGGGCGTGAAGCCAGGGGCATGTCGGTCATGGGCAAGGACGGCGCTGGTGAGAGACGTTATTATATTACCCGTTCAATCCCGTCCGAGTATGCCCCGTGTCGCGTCTTTTCTGTCTGCTTGCCCTGCTTTTCATCGCCAATGCCCAGGCCGAGGTGCGCCTGCTCACCAGCATCAAGCCGCTGCAACTGATCGCCGCAGCGGTGCAGGATGGTGTCGGCGAGCCCGAGGTGCTGCTGCCGCCCGGCGCCTCGCCACATCATTACGCGCTGCGACCGTCCGATGTACGCCGCGTGCGCGATGCCGACTTGCTGTACTGGATCGGCCCGGACATGGAAGCCTTCCTCCCGCGTGTGCTGGGCAGCCGCGACAAGCCGCAGGTGGCGGTGCAGGATCTGCCTGGCATGACCCTGCGTCATTTTGGCGACAGCCATGACGAGCATGATCACGACGAGCATGCTGATGAGCACGCGCATACTGCTGACGAGCTGGGTCATGACCACGACCACCGTCCCGGCAGCCTGGATGCCCACCTGTGGCTGGCTGCGGACAATGCCCGTGTGATCGCGGCGCGCATGGCTGCCGATCTGGCCAAGCTGGATGCTGCCAACGCTGCGCGTTATGCCGCCAACCTGAAAGCCTTCGAGGCGCGCCTGGATGCGCTCGATGGCCGCATCCGCCCACAATTGACAGCCTTGCAAGGCAAGCCGTATTTCGTCTTCCATGAAGCGTTCGATTACTTCGAAGCCGTCTACGGCCTCAAGCATGCCGGTGTATTCAGCGTGCTGACCGAAGTGCAACCCGGCGCGCGTCATGTCGCTGCGATGCGCAAGACCCTGCAGCAGGCCGGGCCGAGCTGCGTATTCAGCGAGCCGCCGCTGCGCCCGCGTCTGGCCGAAACCCTTACGGCCGGTCTGCCGGTCAAGTTAGCCGAACTCGATGCCTTGGGCGGCACCTTGCCGGTCAACGCCAGCGGTTACGAGCAACTGCTGGAGAATTTGGCCTCCGGCCTGACGCAGTGCCTCAGTAATCTGTAGGGTGTGCCACGCGCACCGCAGGCAACGGTCGGTACACGCCATCCTACGAACTGTAACCATCCTCACGTTGCCGCTCGCGGGGGCAAACTACTAGGCTTGCGCTTTTGCCGCGAGCGCTCGCCATGTCGCCAACTGCACCTCGCCCGTCCAACGCCACGCTGGTGCTGCTGGCGTCGTTGTACTGCGCTCAGGGCTTGCCTTCCGGGTTGATCGCTCACTCGTTGCCAGTGTTGCTGCGTCAGCATGGCGTAGATCTGGCCCTGATCGGCCTGCTCAAACTGCTGGCGTTACCCTGGCTGCTGAAAGTGTTCTGGGCGCCCTGGATCGACCGCCTGGCATCAAGGCGCCTGGGCCACCATCGTGGCTGGATCCTGCCGCTGCAAAGCGGAGTGATTGTCTGTGTGGCCGTGCTGGCGCTGCTGGCACCACAGACGCTGTTTAGTGAAGGCCTGTGGTGGCTGCTCGGCTTGCTGCTGCTGATCAACCTGCTGGCCTCCACTCAGGATGTGGCTACCGACGGCCTTACCGTGCGCCTGCTTTCGGAGCGCTGGCGCGGCCTGGGCAATAGCCTGCAGGTGGGCGGCTACAAGGTTGGCATGATCGTCAGTGGCAGCGGCCTGCTGCTGGTGATCGACCCGTTGGGCTGGAACCTGGCGGTCGGTCTGGTGGCTGGCCTGATCCTGCTGATGACCGTGCCGATCTGGTTGTTCCCCGAGCGTCGGGTGTTGCCGTTCCAGCCGGTCCTGGCGGAAACCGCCCTCGGTCCGCGCTTGCTGCTGAGCCACTACCGCGGACTGCTGGCGCAGCCCGGTATGTTGCTGTGGCTGGCGGTAGTGCTGACCTTCAAGCTGGGCGATTCGCTGGGTTCGCCGATGATCAAACCGATGCTGGTGGATCAGGGCTGGAGTACCGCAGAGCTTGGCCAGCTGACCCTGATCAGCAGTCTGGCCGGCATCGGCGGCGCCTTGCTGGGCGGCCTGGTCTACGCACGTATCGGCGTGCTGCGTGCACTGATCCTGTTCGGTACCCTGCAAGCCATCGGCATCGCCGCCCTGGCGCTGCTGGTGGGGCAAGGCGCCAACACCGGTCTGGTCTATGCCGTGACCCTGTTTGAACAGGTGGCCGATGGCATGTCCACTGTCGCCCTGTTCGCCGCCATGATGCGCATGTGCCGCCCGGAACACGAAGGCGCCGACTTCACCCTGCAGGCCTCGGCGCAGTTGCTGCTGTCCGGTTTCGTTGGGGCCAGCAGCGGGGTGCTGGCCAAGGCGTTGGGGTATGAGGGGTTGTTCGTTGGGGCGGGAGTGTTGGGGATGCTGGTTTTGATGTTGTTGATTCCGCATGGCCGCAAGATGGTTCAACAAGCGCAGCACTAGTCTGCATGCATTCGGTCAGGGCCCCGCTTGAGCTCTGATATGACGAGATTCGCATAGTCGTGACCTGAGTTTGGGCCGCATGCCTTGCGTGAGATATGTTCGTATAGCGCTTTGAGATACGTCCTGACGGGCCTGCCTAGGCTAAACGGACAACTGATTCAACAAGGATGTTTCATGAATAACCGATTGATCCTCTCTCTTCTCCTGCTCGCCACCCTGGAAATTCGGCTGGCTCGCTACTGTCGCGGCACACCACTGACCGCGCTGCGCAAACAGAGCTCGGCTGCATGTTGAAGCTCAGGATCGGCGAACGCTGGGGCCGACTGACGTCCAGCGGCAGCGGCACATTCATGCTGGTACTGCTGATAATGACGGCGATAAGCATGAGTTTCTTGTGGCTGGCCTTTGAGCCAGCGCGTGACGCCGGTGGCTGCGTTACTCAGGCCGCTCGCGGCATGCGCGGAACGCGGTCCTGCGATCAGGGGAGCGTCAACAGGCATGTGCTGTTAAGCCTGATTATCGGCATACTCTTTGGCTATCTCGCTTTGCGCATGCTCTGGCTCGCAGGTTGTGAATTTTTCAGGCCGCTGCCAGAGGAGCCGCTGAATGCCGTGCTGCAATTGCTGCTGAACCTTGAGTATGTGGAGGTTCTGAACAGAACCGAGCTGGCCGATGGCCTCCAGCTCGATCTACTGCGGCTGGATCGCAACGGTACACCCGATGCAGCTTTCCGCCTTCGCATGCTCGGCTTGCAGCAACACAGCTTCTACTCCAAGGACAGTCGTCCGCGCGACCTGTTACTGCTGCTGAAGACTGGTCGTCGGATGAGCTTTTCCCCAGCCACGTGCCTGGCCCACCCGCAGCATGCTCATATAGACGCGAGCATCTATGGGCCAAGTTTTCTGGACGGTCAGCTCACGCTGAAGGCTGCCAGCCACCGGCTCGAACGTCTGAAGTTGCCGATTGGCAATGAGCAGGTGGATGCGTAGGTGCCATCAGGAGGCTGGCCAAGGCCTTGTGTTGACGTATGTTCGGCATGAAGCCACTCCTGATGGAGCTCGTTTCGTACCTCGGCAAATAGCTCGATGACGGAGGCGTTGCAGGTCGCGCTGGCGGAAGGCTCCACTGAGACTGGACTTCGCCACCTAAGCCGGGTTCTGTCCGTTGGCAGCTTTGTGCTCTCCAGCCATTACACCTCTCCGCGTAGACGCCTCTCACGCTCTTCGCGTTGTTCGCGCCTTCTTGCTGGGCTGAAGGGCGGATCGCCAATGGTAATCATCGGTGGTATGCGGATGTGTTGTGCCGCAGGCAGTTTAGCGACCCTGTTCAAAACGGAATGCACCGACTCCGCACTGCGCTTGGTATTGATCTGCAGGTAAGGCTTTTTGCCGTATGGCACTTTTGTTTTGATGATGTAGCTACGAAACCATGTGGTGCCGTATCGGCCCAGATCTCGATAATGGTCAAGAGTCACCAGTTCAGTGATCTCCCGGTAAGGAACGAAAATACTGGCATGGACCGTCAGGTCTTGCGCATGGCCGATGGCCAGATGAAGCCCCTCAGCGTCGAAGTGAGCTTCGTAGGTGGTGTCGGGAAATATCCAGTTCGCGATTACCAGCACAATGAGCGGATATCCCAACATCAAGCAGAATAATGTGACCGTAAGTCCTGCAACGTCGACTCGGCATGACGCAATAAAAGCCAGAAGAAGTACTAACCAGCCCCATCTCAACACATGGGTCATGGACGTAGCAGAGTGGCGTTCGATCATCGAAACACCACCCGCGTCATCGACGGTGAAAATGCTATCCGGGAAAACCTTTATCAGTGCATTCATAGCGCTATGTGGCCGTGCGAGGGGGAACCCGAAAAACGGTGTACCGCACTGGTTGTGACTATGAGATCAGTGCGCTCTGGCAGTGCAATGCTCGGTCGCCTTCCTCTTTGCTACTTACGCCTTTTGCAGGCCAGTTTGTGGCGAGTTGTCCGCTGCCTGGTTGATGAGCGCGTTGGCTTCCGCCAGAAAATTCTCCGTGAGAGACGCATTACTCAGAAAGAAGCGTTGATTGTCTTCCTTCATGTCGATCGTCAGTGACTTGAAGAATGGATTGCGTCGAATGCGAATCTTCTTGATATCACTGGCGCGAAGAAGTTCGTTGCGACGGTAGGACTCGGATTCGTCAGCGTATCGAATTCCCTCGGCTGTCAAAGAGACGCTTACATATTGATCGCGTCGTGCGAGTGAAGAGGCAATGAATAGAATGATATTGGCGGTAATGGATAACCCGAGGGGCCAGCCGACTAGATAAGCTCCAAAATTAGCAATGGGAAAGAAGATAAGCGCGAGTAGGAAGCTCGTTATCATTGTGCTGAACGTAGTCCAGGACATGACGCTGAGATATTGTGCAGGGTTCCAAGTTGCTTGTGACATGATTCTTCCTTGTGATGATATATTGTTTTTGGGAGTTAATTTGTGTGTCTATTTAACGTGCCGCTGCAGTTAGTAAGGGATTGCTCCCTTGTGTGCGCATTAGGTACCTGCAAGGGGAATAGTTAGGTGTTTGTAAAAAAGACGCCATATCAGTATTGTATTTTTCTATTGTTTTTTAAACTGTAGTACCTCTTTTTTGTGGTGGAAAATAATCTGTCACTTTTCGTGATAATCCGGTTTAGCGTGATTTTCAGAATCTTAACGCAGCGGGTCTACTGGCAACGGGGCGTGGAAGAGTCAGAGTAGCGCACCAGGACGGCAGTCCTTTTCACCGCTATCTAGTGCCAAGCGCAATTGTGCGCGTACTCGCCATTCATGATGCAGGCGTGCTGTCACGCAGATTCCCCGTCCATTATCTGGCTGGTGGTGTGTTCATATACAGTTCGCGGCTATCGGGCAAATTACGACTGATGTGCTTCCCCTACCCTCGATGAACGGCATCGAAGTCATCGGCTTTGGGAGTGGCTGTTATGCCCCTGGCTTCCTGGCTGCGGTAATAGGCTTCGATGCTCAGGCGGGGATCGATCTTTGCCTGCAGGATGCAGGGCTGCTGTTGCCATTTGTGGTCGCGATTACGGGCCATGGTCTCGGCCCTGCCACGACGCTCCCACGCACGATAGGGCATGTCACGCCAGCGACGGGGTGGGCGGCCTTGCTGTTGATCATGGGCAGCGGTAACCGGATCCAAGTGGCGAAACTGTTCGAGTAGAGGCAGATCCGGCAGGGGCTGGGTGGCGTCCATGTAGCGCTGCAAGCTGTCCCAAAATGCCAGGGATTCTTCGAGATTCATGCCCAGCGACTGGAGCTTGCCGCCCAGTGCGACCTGGACATCACAGTAACGGTGATGCAACCAGATGGCGAAACCGCTGTTGCCATGAGAACCTGGACGAAATTCCAGGGTGGCGTCGAACTCGTAGAGTGGCGCCGAGAAGGGTTTGCGCCAAAAGCGACCTATGGTGAGCATGCCGGTCTGACGATTGAAACCACTGCCATCATGGGCAAAGAGACGCAAATAAAGATCCTGCAGGTAATCCCAGCCGATCAGCCCCATAAAGACGCTGAAGGCCATGGCTGCGCAGGCCAAAAACAAATTTGCTCCATGCTGGGACGTTTGGAATGTCAGTATTGATGCAGTAAGTGCAATAAAAAAGCCGATTCCTACTTGGGCCAGATAAGCTCTGGATTTTGGTGTGTCTCGCCACATAAGCCAACTACTCACACCTATCATGCATATGGAAAGAAAAACCAGTATGATTTCGGCTGTGATTTTTAATGACTCATTGCTAAAACTGGGTGTTGGAATGGTAAGCATCCAAAAAAACCATGGAGCAAATAAAATCGACCACCATTT
The DNA here is from genome assembly GCF_014109765.1 of Pseudomonas berkeleyensis. Lineage (NCBI taxonomy): Bacteria > Pseudomonadati > Pseudomonadota > Gammaproteobacteria > Pseudomonadales > Pseudomonadaceae > Pseudomonas > Pseudomonas berkeleyensis. The sequence goes on along the minus strand of NZ_CP059139.1, from coordinate 5,439,990 downwards.
TAAATATGGGATCAAGATCATCCACTTGCTGGAGTTTTCGAATTTCCAGCGTTTATGGTTGATATAAAGATCGTCCTCTCCCTTGCCATCGAGGAAGTTACGCATACCGGGTTGAAGTTGTGCATCGATATCCTGCCAGGGCTCCAGATGGGCATAGTGTCCCCAGCGCAGTGGTGTGCGAGTGGGGCCGTTGCGGTTGGCATCCTGCGGCCATTTGTGTGGCGGCTGGGCAGGGATAGCCGTGCTGCGGTAGGCGGACGGGGCGTAGTGATCAGATGGGGCAGGCGCATTCATTGGTCGGCGAAGTCTCGTTTGCTGATCAGCCAGTAAGCGGCTTCAACACGGGTTTCCAGATCGGCAGGCAAGCCTGGGGAGTAGGGCTGCCATTGACGTGGCGTGGGTTGCGGCAGGGTGATGCGGTTATAGCCGGGGAAGGGGTCGTTGGCATAGCACATGGCTTCCCCCAGGTGGAATTGAGCGCAGACCTTCAGGCCGTATTGGATGGTTTGCAGATTACGGCGTGGATCGCGTTGGGCGATCATCTGGTGCATGGCCGGCAACACGAACAGTAGGCGGTTGTCTTTCAGCAGCACCGCTCCCAGCTTCTCCTTATCGATCTTGATGGGGCGCTGGTTGTTCCAGCCTGAAAAATGGCTACGGGTGCGCAGGCGCTCCCAGGCAAGCAGGTTGAAATCCAGGCCATTACGAAACTGGCCGAGCAGTGGGCTGGCAATCTCCACTGCCCAATCTTCTGTGCTGAGTACGACACGCTGCTCCTGCTGGCTCACTTGTAGGCGCTGGCGGTCATCTTCGCTGGCTTGTTCTCGCCACTGCGCCATGCGTTCGATACGGACGACAGGAGCGCCCATGATACCGAGCAGTTGCTGGTAGGCCTGAAGAGGGTCATTCATTTGCTCCAGACGCTGCTGGCGACCAAACGGCCCGTGCTTGATAGCCTGCTCCAGCGGGCTGGCTGCCATCAGCACAGTGCCGACTACGCCGGCCAGCAGTAGGGTTACCCCAATACCGAGCAACCAGGGACTGGCGATAATGCCAATGGTATAGAGCGCCCATACTCCCGCGCCGCTGGCGGCCACCATATTGGCGATGGCAACTTCGTTATCGCCGTCACGAAAAGCACGGTAAGCGTCCCACGCGAATAGTGTAGCGGTGACAGCCATGGCGGCAGCGGAACCGATGCGCGATAAGTTGAGCCAATGGTTGCCCGTACGTTTCATCAGGTTTTTGGCCCAGAAACCCGAGGTGTTAAATCGTCCGCGCTCCCAGAAAACATGCCAAGGATGAGCTCCTCGTTTTGCATCCGTTAATAGTTTCAGCGCAAGATTATTGGCGGCTAAGCCAAGGTCAATGAGCGCTCCACCTGCTCCGACTCGAAATCTCCATGCTTCACTATTAATTAACTCTTTCGTCCCAACTGTATTCGCATAAAGACTATACGCTGCACACACCGTCGCCAGTATTGGGATCGTTTTGCTATTGGCCAGCGCTTTGGCCGTATCTAGTCGTGGTGCAACGCTGCGCCACTGTCTGAAATCCTCCACCAATGGATCGTTGGCTTCGGCCACTACGACCATGACCTTGCCCAGATCCTTGCTGGCGAAGCCGAGACGCTCGGCTGCCTTGGCGCTACTGGTGGCCACCGTTCTGCCTCGATTGGTCAGATTGGCGTAGTAGTAGTTGTTTCGGGTTAGGGTGAGGCGCTCGGCCGCGGTGATACCGAAGCTGACACCGCCACCGTGTACGCCCAATACCACTTTATGCTCTAGCAGTGCCTTGCCTTGAGGTAGCAATTCCAGGCCCTTGGCCTGGCTATGCAGGTGCTTGAGGGTCTTGAAGGTTGGCAGGAAGCTGCGGTGCAGTTCGACTTGGGTTACGTTCGGGCTTTCTGTTATGCGCTTGATCGCTAGCATGGTGGCGGTCGCCACATGGTTGAGCACTTCGTCAGTTGCCGCTGCCATGTTCTGGGCGATATAAGCGCCGTTTAGGAAGCTGAGGGCGCTGAGGCCGAGGCGCTCGGGGCGTATTGGCTGGCCGCTGGCAAGGTGCTGCTCCAGGCGCTCCAGGGCTTTGGGAAGCTTATCGGCCTGGGGCAGCAGGTCGCGGGTCAGCGCATGGGTGGCTTGCACCAGTTGTTTGCTGAGTTTTTCCACATCTTTGGCGACCTTGGTGTCCGCCGGCTCGATGCAGCGAGGATCACAGCTCTTGGGCGAGCATGTCAGTACCTCCAGTAGCTCTACAAGTTGCACATACGGCTCCAGCAGGCGTTCGTCCTTGCTATGCACGTAGTCCTGCCAGGCAGGTTGTAGCTGTTGCGTTAGGGCGAGTAAGCGCTCTTGTTGGCGGTAGAGTTGCTCGCGGGCTTGTTCCCGCTCGTCGTGGAGGGTGGCCTTCTTGAGTGCGGCCAAATCGACATGGTCGCGGAACTCCTTGAGCGAGCCGGCAGGCGTGAGCATTTCCTGATATAGCACTTCGGCATAACGACCAAACGACTGATGGGGAACCAGGGCATTGAGTGTTTGCAGGAGCTCTGTGCATAGCTTGGTCTGAGCGACGGCATGGCGAAGGGCGAAGATTGGGTCGTGAAGCATGATGCCGACTAGGCGTGGATAGCCACGTAGTTGATATTCGTTCAGTAGATCCTTGTTCTCAGGCAACGGCGGCAATGGCTCTGGTGCAGGTCCTTGAGTCTTGGCAGCCAATTCCTGATGGCGTTGTTGTAATTGGTTGACCAGTGAGTTGACCGGTAGCTCCGTCAGGCCAGAGGTGTAGATCAGTGGATCTTCGAGGAGCGTTTCGAAATGCAACTCGCGAGCACATAGCCCTTTGCTGAGGCGGGTGAGTGGGATGATTGGCATGGCTTGTGTAGCTTTCCACTGCTCGGGGCCGACCACGGCAGCCGACCATGCCGGCGCGACATTCTGGCAGCGCTGCTTGATGCGACCGCTACTGGCTTCCAGCCACTCGATGTATTCCCACGTCCAGGGCAATTCGCTGTAAGCCATTTCATACTGGTCACCTACAAAGCGCCCTTGCAACAACATTGGCAGCAGCAACAGGTATTGCTTGGCACCGACAGGTTTACGTTCATCTGCTTCGCCCCCTGCTTTGGCGATTTTGCGCCAGTGCGGCACATCTACTTCGAATAGCTGACCCTGACCGTCACTTTCCAGCTCGCGCCATAGTTTGCCTTGACAAAAAACATACAACCTGCCTGGGCGCAGCACAGCGCCTTTTGGCGCTTCTCCAAGCTTGTCGTAGCCTGGCAGTCGTCCCATGGGAACAACGGCGAGAAAGGTATTCTGTTGAATGTTTTCCTCTTCCTCGTGGCTACGCATCTGCTGCTCCACGGGAATGCGCAAGGTGCCACCGTCCTGGCGTGGTACATTCAATGCCATAGAGGCACGGCGTGAATTGTCATAGTCCGTACGCTTGCGAACACCTTGCTCGATAGGTTGATCCTTCAACTCGCTCATGCTTCTTCCTCCGGGTCGAGCAATTCAACTTGTCCGCCTTGCTCCGGGTCACCCCAGACGTCCACGATCAATTGTTGCGGCCCCGTAGCCCCTTTTTCAGTTGGAGCCGGCAACTGGTTGATATTGGCAGTGCCGGTTTTCTCGCCTACTGGTGCGGTATCGGCAGGCTTGGGCAATGTCGGCAAGATGGGCGCCGCCCCCGAGCCACTGCCCGGCGCACCGCCAGAGTTGATCTTGATCACCGGCCCCACCAGGGTCACGCCGCCGCCGTCGAGTTTGATGAAGCTGCCGCCACCTTTGAGGGTCAGTTCGCTGCCGGCTTCGAGTACGACTTTCAGGCCGCTGGAGAGGTGGATTTCCTGGCCGGCCTTGATGAATTGGCCATTGCCGAGCTTGATGTGCTGGCTGTCGCCAACGGTGAGGTGATCGTTGGCCTTGATCTCGGTCTTGCGGTCGCCGTGGGTGGTGCGGTGCTCTTCGGCCTTGAAGTGGCTGTAGGCGTTGGCCTCGACGGTGTCGTGGCGTTCGTTGCCGACGCGGATTTTCTGGTCGTGCTCGATGTTCTCGTCCCAGTCACGCTGGGCATGCACGTAGATCTGCTCGGCGCCTTTGCGATCTTCGATGCGCAGTTCGTTGTAGCCGCCACCGCCAGGGCTGCTGAGTGTCTTGAACACGCTGCGGGTCTTGTTCGCCGGCAAGTCGTAAGGCACCACGTGTTCAGCGTGATACAGGCAGCCGGTTACCAGGGGCTGATCGGGGTCGCCTTCGAGGAAGGTGACCAGCACTTCCATGCCGATGCGTGGAATGGTGATGGCGCCGTAGCGGTCACCGGCCCAACTGGAGCTGACACGCAGCCAGCAGCTGGTTTTTTCATCCGCCTGGCCCTCGCGATCCCAGAAGAACTGCACCTTCACCCGGCCGTATTGGTCGCAATGGATCTCTTCGCCAGCCGGGCCGGTGACTACGGCGCTCTGGCTGCCGAGGATGCGCGGTTTTGGATGGGCCAGGGATGGGCGATAGGGCACGTCCCAGGGCGTGGCAGTGAAACGGTTGCGGTAGCCCTGAGTGAAACCGTCGGCAGGCTGGGTGTCGCTGGTCACCGACTCTTCCAGCACCTGCGGCTGTTTACCTTCATGAAGGACTTCGGTGAGCAGCCAGAGCTGGTTCCACTCTTGGCGTGGATGTTCGCTCAGGTCGAGGAAGTGACCACTGACCAGCGTCGGTGAGTCGCCGTCGCCCTGTGCCAACTCGAAGTCGTGGCGGTGCCGTTCCAGCGCGCGCTTGGCCAAGTGCTTGCCGCGTTCGCGGTCGGTGTAGCGGCCGGGATAGTCGTAGTCTTCCAGCTTGGGTTGGGCGTCGCCTTCGGCCTTGGCTTCCAGTTGCAGGCGCGGCTTCTCGAAGTCGTAGTCGCGGCGCGTCACCTGGCTGGTACGGGTTTCCACGCGCACGCCGAAATGCTTGATCACCGGGTCGTCGGCCACCAGGCCGGTGTCCTGCTGGTAGGCCAACGGTGTCAGGCGCGGGAAGGCGGTCTGGTCGTCGCCGAAGGTCAGCACATGACCCTCGCTGCTGTGCTGGAAGTGGTAGTGGATACCTTCTTCTTCGCACAGGCGCTGGATGAAGTGCAGGTCGCTCTCGTCGTACTGCACGCAATACTCGCGCTCGGGATAGATCGAGCCGAGCTGGAATTGATAAGCGTCGGCCTGGATGCCGTGTTCCTCGAGCACTTGGCCGATGATCTTCTCCACCGTCAGATGCTGGAAAATTCGCTGGTTGGTGCGATGAGCCAGGTAGGCCAACTGCGGCACCAGGGTCAGTCGGTAGCGCGTCATGCGCTTGCCGGACTCGCCTTGTGCGATGCGGTGGATCAGGCCGTGGATGCCGGTGTCATTCTGGTCGAAGGCGAGAAAGGCGCGCTGGTGCAGCAGGCTTTCCAGATCGAGGTCGGGACGTTCGCTGATCAGTTCCACGTCGAAGGCGTAAGGCTGGCTGACCGCCTCGCGCCCGCTGAACTCGAGCACCTGCAGGTCGTGCTCGACGCCTTCGATGCTGAGACTGAAATGGGTCTGGTTGGCCTGGGCGAACATTCGTTGTTCCTCTCGATCATTCCATGATGGGCGCGTGGCGCGCTCCAGGTTGTAACCGAATCGGCCGCGCCGTGCTGGCAACGGTCGAGGTTTTCGGCGATCTGCCGGCGCGTTCTATGCGCGGCTTGCCGAAACGCAGCGGCCAGGACGATGCCTGGCCGCTGCGGTGACGCGGACGCGATCCCGGCTTACGCGGAGATCGGGGTACGCCAGTCGTCGGAGCCGGAAGTACCGGAGACTTCGTGGGTCCAGACGATCTTGCGGTAGGTGAAGTAGACGTCTTCCAGGTGGGTGAAGTGGGCCATGTTCGGATCCTGGCAGTTCGGCATGCGCGACTGCACGTCGACGATCACGGCGTCTTCCAGTTCGATGGTGAAGTAGTGCTCCTGGGTACCGGTGGAGGAGGTGCGGTACCACTCCAGGCGGCACTTGCTCAGACGCTCACCGGAGGTCAGGGAGTTGAAGATCAGCGGCGAGGACTTGTCGAAGACCTTGGTGATCATCAGCGGCTTGTGTACGCGCTGGCCGGTCGGTTGGCCGGACTGCGGGTCACGCGGGATGATGACCTGGTGGTTGTAGGCTTGAACCAGAATCTGGTCTTCATGACCTTCCTGGAAAATGTTGCCGACCGAGTCCTCGGTGAAGGTGCCAGCGGTGATCAGACCTTGCTTGGTGCCTTCGAGGGACAGATACGCGGGTGTTGGCATGAGTGCTCTCCTTGCCTGGGTCATGGATCGTGTTCGATCCGGGAGCCAGGGTTATAGCGAGCGGCATGCCAGAAATTGAAAGATCAATAAAAACAAAGAGTTGATGTGACCTGATGGCTGGTGGTGGTCATGATGAGTGTTAGGTCACGCAAAACTGTGCAGCAAGTTGCGCAGTGCTGTGCAGGTTGTTGCGCAGGATGCTGAATGGCGCGTACTTCCTGGCTTGCGCCCGCTTGAGCGCGGTTTTATCCACAGCGCTCTGCGCAAGAATTTGCCAGGTCGATCACTCGGCCCAGTGTCGACCGTGGCGTTCCAGCAGGTGTTGCAGTTGCTCCGGGCCATCGCTGCCGGCCGGGTAGGGGCGCGGGCTCTGGTAGTGCTGGTGCCAGCCTTGCAGGATCGGGTCGACCCATTGCCAGGCCGCTTCGACTTCGTCGCGGCGCATGAACAGGGTGGAGTCGCCTTCGATCACGTCGAGCAGCAGGCGCTCGTAGGCGTCCCAGCGGCGTTGCTGATTGAAGGCGTTGGCCAGGTTGAGATCCAGTTCCACCGGTTTCAGGTGCATGCCCTTGCCAGGGTTCTTGGCCATCAATTGCAGGGTGATGCGTTCTTCCGGTTGCAGGCGGATCAGCAGCTGGTTGGCTTCGCCACCATTGAACAGGCGATGCGGCACTGGCTTGAACTGGATGAGGATTTCCGACGCCTTCTTCGCCAGGCGTTTGCCGGTGCGCAGGTAGAACGGCACGCCGGCCCAGCGCCAGTTGTCGATCTCCACCTGCACGGCGACGAAGGTTTCGGTGTCGCTGTCGTTGTCGACGTTCTTCTCGAAGTAGTAGGCGGGCACGTCGTGGCCGCCGATCTTGCCGGCGGTGTACTGGCCGCGCACGGTCTTGTCCTGCACGTCGAGGCCGTTGATGGGTTTCAGCGCTTCGAGGATTTTCACCTTTTCGTTGCGCACCGCCTCGGCGTCGAAGCGTACCGGCGCCTCCATGGCCACCAGGCAGAGCAGCTGCAGCAGGTGGTTCTGGATCATGTCACGCATGGCGCCTGCGTTGTCGTAGTAAGCGCCGCGGTTTTCCACGCCCAGGGTTTCGCAGACGCTGATCTGCACATGGTCGATGTGTCCGGCGCGCCACACCGGTTCGAACAGGGCATTGGCGAAGCGCAGCGCCATGAGGTTCTGCACGGTTTCCTTGCCCAGGTAATGGTCGATGCGGAACACCCGTGCCTCATCGAATACGGCGCCAATGGCGGCGTTGATTGCGCGGGCCGATTCCAGCGAATGGCCGATGGGTTTTTCCAGCACGATACGCGCTTCGGGGCCGGCCAGGCCGGCGTTGGCCAGGTGGGCAGCGATGTCTTCGAACAGGTTTGGTGCGGTGGCCAGGTAGTAGACCCGTACCCTGCCTTCGTCGCGCCCCAGACGTTTGGCCAGGCGGCCAAAGTCGGCGCTTTGCGCAGCGTCCATGGCGAAATAGTCGAGGCGCTCGGCGAAGCTGGCCCAGGTGTCTGTGGCGAAATCGGCGCGAGCGACCTGAGCGCGGCAGTGACGCTCGGCCAGGGCCTGGTAGGCCTCGCGAGAGTGGCTGCTGCGAGCCAGGGCGAGGATGCGCATATCGCTATGCAAGCGACCTTCGCGGTGCAGGTGATAGAGCGCTGGCAGCAGCTTGTGCAGGGCCAGGTCGCCCGTACCACCGAAGACCAGCATGTCGCAGGGAATACTCAAGGGAAACACTCCGACTCGTTTTTGCAGGCGGGCTGCAATCATGGGGAAACGGCCCGGCAGTATCCATCTGCTGCGCTTGGCTGGGTGCTTCAGGGCGTCTTTTCCACCGCGTATCGGTTTTAAACTGCCTGTTGGCTGTGCGTGAATGCAAGCCATGTAGTATAACTACAAGGTCACTACAACTGCCGACTGCTGATCATAACCGAGCTATGGTCAGTCGAGTGCCCGCGGTAGACCCTTTTCTGCATAGAGCCAATCTAAGTGAATCTGTTGCAACACATCGCCCAGTCGCGCCACCTGCTGCGCAAATCGGAACTCAAGGTGGCCGATCACGTCCTGCTCGACCCTGCATCGGTCATGCACAGCTCCATGGCTGAGCTGGCGCATAGCGTTGGTATTAGCGAGCCGACCATCGTGCGCTTCTGTCGTGCCATCGGCTGCACCGGTTTTCAGGATCTCAAGCTGAAACTGGCGCAGAGCCTGGCCGCTGGCGCCAGCTTCGGCCAGTTCGCCATCCATGAGGACGACTCGGTCGCCGACTTCAGCCTGAAGATCTTCGACACCACGCTGCACACCCTGATGGAGGTGCGCGAGAAGCTTGACCCCGAAGCACTGCAACGTGCCATCGCTGCCTGTGCGCAGGCGCAGCGCGTTGAGTTCTACGGTTTTGGCGCCTCCGGTGCGGTGGCGGCCGATGCTCAGCACAAGTTCTTCCGCCTGTTGCTCAATGCGGCGGCGTATTCCGACCCGCACATGCAGGCGATGAGTGCCGTGACCCTGAAGCCGGGGGATGTGGCCATCTGCATCTCCCAGTCCGGGCGCTCCAAGGATCTGCTGATCAGCGCCAACTTGGTGCGTGAGGCCGGCGCCAGCCTGATCACCCTGTGCCCGAGCCAGACGCCATTGGCCGATCTGGCCACCGTCAACCTGGCCATCGACGTGCAGGAAGATACCGAGATCTATACCCCGTTGACCTCGCGTATCGCCCACCTGGTCGTGATCGACGTGCTGGCCATGGGAGTCGCCATGGCGCGCGGTCCGACCTTGGTCAATCACCTCAAGAGCGTCAAGCGCAGCCTGCGTAGTTTGCGCCTGTCGCCGAAGTCGCTGCGTAACAGCGAGGATTAAAAACAAGGAGTCTTCAGGGATGAAGCGTTTTGTCGGACGGGCCGCGCTGATTGCGTGGATCGTTCTCGTGACTGGGTGCAGCAGTTTTTTCTCTCGCGTAGGGTCGGACAAGCAAGTTGAGCTGTACCCGGCGACGAATGCCACGATGGAGGCCTTCGGTGATCTCTGGTGCTGGATGTTCCTGGCGTGCCCCGCACTGATAATTTCCCTACCCGTCGATGTGGCACTGGATACGCTGCTGCTACCGGTCGATACGGTACGCCTGCTCAATCATCGCGACGACTCGGAGAAAAAGCCTGAAACCAGTGCGGTGCCAGGTGTCACCGAGGCTTCATAGCGCTGCCGCCAAAGCGTCATCTGCCTGAGCGATGCTGGGGACTCCAGCCTTTCGTTCCGGGAGAACCGAGATGCCTCGTATCTTCGATGACGCGCAATTGCACGATCAGTCTGATGCCAAGACCCGCCGCAAACTGCAGGATCAACGGCGCATGGCCTACCGACGGGCCATTGAGGACTACGCCGAACAATGCCAGTTGCAGCGTGAGCTGGCCGACTATCCCGAGCTGATTTCTGCCGGTCGGATGCAGGCTGTCGACCGAGTGCAGCGCAACGCTGCCTGATTGGCGAGCACCGCTCCGCGACTGGCGGGGCGGTGCGCTTGCCCGATTCTACGAACTTATTGCCCGCTTCTGCTGATCTGTCCGGCTCACCGCGACAGCCTCTTTCGTGCCCACTACAGTTAGTGTCTGGCCCCTGAGTGCGGGGTTGACCGTGAGCGCCGGCAGGCCATGCCGGAACCATCAGACACCATCAAGATAAGGTGGGCAGATCATGATTACCCTGAATCTCAATGGCACCGACCATGAGCTGGATGTGGCCGGCGACATGCCGCTGCTCTGGGCTTTGCGCGACGTTGCCAATCTCACCGGTACCAAGTACGGCTGTGGCATGGCGCTGTGCGGCGCCTGTACGGTCAATGTCGAGGGACAGCCGACCCGCTCCTGCGTGACGCCGGTGTCGGCAGTGGCAGGCAAGCGCATCACCACTATCGAGGCCGTTGGCGACGACGCCGTGGGCAAGGTGGTGCAGGAGGCCTGGCGCCAGCTCGACGTGGTGCAGTGTGGCTACTGCCAGTCCGGTCAGATCATGGCGGCGACGGCTCTGCTGAGCAGCAACAAGGCGCCAACCGATGCCGATATCGACGCGGCCATGAGCGGCAACATCTGCCGCTGTGCCACCTATGTGCGGATTCGTGCCGCCATTCACGAAGCTGCTGGGCAACTGGCCTGAAACCTGTCCAAGGTCTGCTGCGCGTCGGTCGTGCTGCGTTAAAAATCGGTTCGGAAAGCCGCTTGCGGCTAACGCGCTTTAGCGCGATCCGAAGGGCGAACGAAGTGAGTAATGCTCATTTACAGCTCGTAAACTCGAATGCGAGCCCAGTCCGTTCCTCACCGATTTTCGCCTTGCACGCCTCTAGCTCGCGAGACCTTGGAGCAGGTTTTCCTCGGAGAACTAAATCATGGGCAAGATCGAAACCCCCGACAGCGCCGCTCGCGGCATTCTCAACGTCAGCCGGCGCAGCCTGCTCAAGGGTGCTGGCGGTCTGGCGCTGGGCTTTTTCCTGGCGCCGTTGATGCGCGGTGGCGAGGCGCTAGCGGCGACCGCCAGCCAGCCATTCGGCCCCAACGCCTTCGTGCGCATCGATAGCGACGGCATGGTGACCGTGTTGGCCAAGCATCTGGAAATGGGCCAGGGCAGTTACACCGGGCTGGCCACGCTGCTGGCCGAAGAGTTGGACGCCGATTGGAGCAAGGTGCGGGTGGAAGGTGCGCCAGCCGACGCCAAGCTTTACAACAACACGGCCTTCGGCCCGATGCAGGGCACCGGCGGCAGTACCGCGATGGCCAACTCCTGGGAGCAGATGCGCAACGCTGGCGCTACTGCAAAGGCCATGCTGGTCGCTGCTGCGGCGCAGCGCTGGGGCGTGCCGGCCAGTGAGATCCGCGTCAGTCAGGGTGTGGTCAGCCATGCCGGTTCGGGACGTCAGGCGGGCTTCGGCGAACTGGTGGAGGCGGCTGCACAATTGCCGGTGCCGCAGCAGGTGCAGCTGAAGGATCCGCAGGACTTCAAGCTGATCGGCAAGCTCGACCTGCGCCGTAAGGACAGCCATGGCAAGACCGATGGCAGTGCCGTCTTCACTCAGGACTTCAAACTGCCGGGCATGCTGGTGGCGATGGTTGCCTATCCACCACGTTTTGGCGGCGTGCCGCGCTCGGTCGATAGCAGCAAGGCCAAGGCCGTGCGCGATGTGGTCGACGTGGTGGAGTTGCGTGATCTGCCCCATGGCCGCACCGGCGTTGCCGTACTGGCGAAGAACACCTGGGCCGCGCGTCAGGGCCGTGATGCGCTGGTGATCGACTGGGACGAAAGCCAGGCATTCACCCTCGGCAGCGAGGAAATCCTTGCCCAGTACCGCGAGAATGCCGGCAAGCCGGGCTTGCCGGCGACGCGCAATGGTGACGCCGAAGCCGCGTTGGCCAAGGCGGCGAAGGTGGTCGAGGCCGATTACGAATTCCCCTACCTGGCGCATGCGGCGATGGAGCCGATGAACTGCCTGGTGAAACTATCGGATGACCGCTGCGAAATCTGGAATGGCGAGCAATTCCAGACCGTGGATCAGAACCTCATCGGTGCATACCTGGGGCTGCCGCCGGAGAAGATCACGCTGAATCAGCTCTACGCCGGCGGCAGCTTCGGTCGCCGCGCCAGCTCGGTGTCGGATTACCTGCTCGAGGCGGTGGCGATCACCAAGGCCGCGCGTGGCAAGGGCGTCGATGCGCCGGTCAAACTGGTCTGGACGCGCGAAGACGATACCCGTGCCGGTTCCTATCGACCGTTGTATCTGCACCGTGTGCGCATCGGGCTGGACGAGGCGGGCAATCTGCAGGCCTGGCATAACCGCCTGGTCGGCCAGTCGATCATCGCCGGCACTTCGCTGGAGGCCGCGCTGGTGCACGACGGTATCGACCATACCTCGGTCGAGGGTGTCTCCAACCTGTCCTACGCGGTGCCCAACCTGCAGGTGGAGTTGAGCACGCCGACCAATATCAAGGTGCCGGTGCTGTGGTGGCGTTCGGTGGGTCACACCCATACCGGTTACGTCGCCGAGACCATGATCGACGAAGCCGCCGTTGCCGCCGGCAAAGACCCTTATGCCTTCCGTGATGCGCTGCTGGAGAAGCATCCGCGCCACCGTGGTGCGCTCAAGCTGGCTGCCGAGCAGGCCGGCTGGGACAAACCGCTGGCCGCCGGTGCGGATGGCGAGAAACGGGGCCGTGGTATCGCCGTACACGAGTCGTTCGGCTCGTTCGTGGCGCAGGTTGCCGAGGTCACAGTGAAGGCCGATGGCAGTTATCGCCTGGATCGCGTGGTGTGCGCCGTGGATTGTGGCATCGCCATCAACCCGGACGTGATCAAGGCGCAGATGGAAGGTGGGATCGGCTTCGCCCTTGCGATGGCGCGGCATAGCGCAATCACCTTGAAGGAGGGGCGTGTCGAGCAATCGAACTTCCACGACTTCCAGGTGCTGCGGATGAACGAGATGCCCAAGGTCGAAGTGCACATCGTGCCTTCTGCCGCGAACCCGAGCGGCGTCGGCGAACCGGGTGTGCCGCCGCTGGCTCCGGCTCTGGCCAATGCCCTGTTCGCGGCGACCGGGGTGCGTCTGCGCAAGCTGCCGTTCCCGGCGCAGATCAAGGCCTGAGGCTGGCTGCAGCAAACAAAGCGCCCGGGCAACTGCCCGGGCGCTTTGTTTGTGGGGGGCTGTGGGAAGCGCTTTAGCGGCGAGATTGCTGCAACGGCGTCGCTGCTAAAGCCCCTCCCATAGGGGTAGATCAGCCGTTTTCCAGATGGCGCTCTTATGTAGGAGCCGCTTCAGCGGCGAGCTTTGGCGATGGATCGCGGCTGAAGCCGCTCCTACGAAGGTGGCGAGCAGTATCCCCGATGTAATCCAGCAGGTAGGGTGGGCTTTAGCCCACCAGACCAGCCGTGGTGGGCTGAAGCCCACCCTACTAGCCTGTGGCCTCGATGCAGTCCGGGGGGCTGGACGCACTTAGCCTGGTCGCCGGCTCGATATTGCTGCAGTCCAACGGGGTCGGCGCATGGATCGCGGCCTGGCGATGCTTGAGCATGCCGCCATTACGTTGATTCAGTGCTGCCGTCATTTCCGCAAGAATCGCTGTGGCCACGCTTTCCGGCGTGTCACCGCCGATATCCAGGCCGATGGGGTAGTGCAGGCGCTCCAGTGCTGGCAGTTGTGTGGTCTGCTGGCGTATCTCGGCAAGCAGACGTTCGGTGCGATCGCGTGGCCCCAACTGGCCGATGTAGGCGGGATTGCCCTGCAGCACGCCGCCCAGCCAGTGGCGATCCTGGCTGTAGCTATGGCTCATGATCGCCACCATAGCGCCGTCGGTGAGATGACCTAGTTCGTATGGCGGACGTGCATCGGCCTGCAGCACCAGGTCGGCATCCGGAAAGCGCTCGGCGCGGGCGAAATGAGCGCGACCGTCCACCACCGTCACATGCCAGTCCAGCAGCTTGGCCATATGACTCAACGGCTGGGCGTCGTGACCGGCGCCGAAGATCACCAGGCGCCGCTGCGGTGCCAGGTATTCGCAGAACACTTCTATCTCGCCCCTTTCGTCGCGGTAGGTGTGTAGCGAGGAGCGGGTCTGCGCCAAGGTCTCGGCCAGGTCGGTGCGTATCTGTGCATCGAGTGCGGGGTCGATCAGGCGGCTGCTGTCGGCCAGCGACGGGTGCAGCGACAAGCGATCGCCCACCCGTACGCGGGCATTGCGATAGCTGGCTATCACCGTGGCCACGGCGCCGGCCTGGCCGCTCTCGCGCACCTGGCGCAGCAGGTCGAGTATCGGTAGCGGTTTCTCGGGGCTGTGACGCTCGAGCAGTACGTGCACGGTGCCATTGCAGCCGAGGCCGAAGGTCAGTGCGGCATCCTGATCGTCATCGTCGTCCTGGGTCGCGGTGCTGTAGCGGCGGATTACCGCTTCACCGCCATCGGTCAGCCACCAGGCCTTCTTCGCCACCTCGGACTCCAGGCAGCCGCCGCTGATGGTACCCACCGTGCCGCCATAGAGCGGGATCAGCATGCGCGCGCCGGGACGCCGATAGGCCGAGCCTTCGACCTTTACCACCGTGGCGAGCACGGCCTGGCCGCTCTCGCGTTCGAGCGCGGTGACGGCGCTGAGCAGGGCGCTGGTTCCCGACAGCATAGGCTTCTCCCAGGCAGGTTTCGTTGGAGTGATCCCAGGGTGGCAATGTCCCGCATGTCAGTTAAGAAGGGTTAGGCCGATCCTGCGAGATTCTTGCCCGATCCTGTGCCGCTGTTCTGGAAGCGTTCCTCCAGCTTGGCGATCGCTGCGCGCTCGCTGCGAATGAAATCGACGAACGCCTGCGCCACTGGCGATAGCCGCCGGCCACGGATGTTCACCACGCACCAGCTGCGCTGCAGCGGCAGTTCGGCCACTGGCAGCTCGCGCAGCAGGCCGTGCTGCAATTCCAGACGTACGGCATGGCGCGGCAGCAGGGCCAGGCCGAGCCCGGCCAGTACTGCCTCGCGCTGCGACTCCAGCGAGCCGATTTCCAGTACCAGTGGAAAGTGCGTGCGCTTCTGGTGGCAATACTCCTCGCAGGCGCGGCGTGTGCCCGAGCCGGTTTCGCGAATCAGCAGCGGGTAGCTGGTGAGATCCTGCAGTTGCAGGCTTTCCTCCGCGCACAATGGGTGATCCGAAGGGGCGACGGCGACGATCGGGTTGTTGAGAAAGGGCAGGAAGTCCAGCGCCATGTCCTGTGGCACCTGGCTCATGATCATCAGGTCGTCGCGGCTCAGGGTCAGGCGGCGCACGACCAGGCTGTGATTGACCACCGTGAGGTTCAGGCTGACCTCCGGGTAATGCTGGCGAAATTCGGCGAACAGGTGGGGAATGAAGTACTTGGCGCTGGATTCGACGCACAAGTTGAGCTGACCCTGCAATGACCCCTGCAAGTCCGAAAGCTGCATGTCCAGGCTCTCCAGCCGACCGAAGATGTCGCTGCTGGCGCGGCGTAGAGCCTCGGCCGCTTCGGTCAGGTAGAGCTTCTTGCCGACGTATTCGAACAGCGGCTGACCGACCAGCTCCTCCAACTGGCGAATCTGCAGGCTCACGGCCGGTTGGGTCAGTGCCATCTCGTCTGCGGCACGGCTGTAGGAGCCGTGTTCGCACACTGCGCGGAACACCTGCAACTGGCGCAATGTCATGCGCAACAGGGTTTTACGCACCGTTTCGTCCCCTTTCGATCAATCTATAAGTAATTGCTTATGACTGATCAAATAATTATTGATTTTAGTTAATTCGTCTAGCCGGCTAGGTTAGCGGGGCGTTCGGCGTACTGGCCGCCGCCCCTGACAGCTTTGCGCTGAGGATTCGAACCGTGATCAAGAAAATCCTGATCGCCAACCGTGGTGAGATTGCCGTCCGCATCGTGCGTGCTTGCGCCGAGATGGGCATCCGCTCGGTCGCCATCTACTCCGAGGCCGACCGCCATGCGCTGCACGTCAAGCGTGCAGACGAAGCGCACAGCATTGGTGAAGATCCGCTGGCCGGTTACCTGAACCCGCGCAAGCTGGTGAACCTGGCGGTGGAAACCGGCTGCGACGCGTTGCATCCCGGTTATGGCTTCCTTTCCGAGAACGCTGAGCTGGCGGAAATCTGCGCCGAGCGCGGGATCAAGTTCATCGGCCCGTCGGCCGAAGTCATCCGCCGCATGGGTGACAAGACCGAAGCCCGCCGCAGCATGATCAAGGCCGGTGTGCCGGTTACCCCAGGTACCGAAGGTAACGTCGCCGACCTGGACGAAGCCCTGCGTGAAGCCGAGCGTATCGGTTACCCGGTGATGCTCAAGGCCACTTCCGGTGGCGGCGGCCGCGGTATCCGCCGCTGCAACAGCCGTGAAGACCTAGAACAGGCTTACCCACGGGTAATTTCCGAGGCGACCAAGGCCTTCGGCAGCGCCGAAGTGTTCCTGGAAAAGTGCATCGTCAATCCCAAGCACATCGAGGCGCAGATCCTCGCCGACAGCCACGGCAATACCGTGCACCTGTATGAGCGCGATTGTTCGATCCAGCGCCGCAACCAGAAGCTGATCGAGATCGCCCCCAGCCCGCAGCTGACCCCCGAACAGCGCGCCTATATCGGCGACCTGGCGGTGCGCGCCGCGCAGGCGGTGGGCTACGAGAACGCTGGCACCGTGGAGTTCCTGCTCGCCGAGGGCGAGGTGTACTTCATGGAGATGAACACCCGGGTGCAGGTGGAACACACCATCACCGAGGAAATCACCGGCATCGACATCGTTCGCGAACAAATTCGCATCGCCAGCGGCCTGCCGCTGTCGGTCAAGCAGGAAGACATCATTCACCGTGGGTATGCCCTGCAGTTCCGCATCAACGCCGAGGATCCGAAGAACAACTTCCTGCCCTCGTTCGGCAAGATCACCCGCTACTACGCGCCTGGTGGTCCCGGTGTGCGCACCGACACGGCGATCTACACCGGCTACACCATTCCGCCGTATTACGACTCGATGTGCCTGAAGCTGATCGTCTGGGCGCTGACCTGGGAAGAGGCGATGGATCGCGGCCTGCGCGCGCTGGACGACATGCGCGTTCAGGGTGTGAAGACCACTGCGCCGTACTACCAGGAAATCCTGCGTAACGCCGAATTCCGCAGTGCCGAGTTCAACACCAGCTTCGTCGAGAGCCATCCGGAACTGACCCAATACTCGATCAAGCGCAACCCGTCGCACCTGGCCATCGCCATCGCCACCGCCATCGCTGCCCACGCGGGCCTGTAGGGGACATCATGAGCAAGAAGATCACCGTTACCGATACCGTCCTGCGCGATGCCCACCAGTCGTTGCTGGCCACGCGCATGCGCACCGAAGACATGCTGCCGATCTGCGACAAGCTCGACCGCGTCGGTTACTGGTCGCTGGAAGTCTGGGGTGGCGCCACTTTCGACGCCTGTGTGCGCTTCCTCAAGGAAGACCCGTGGGAGCGCCTGCGCCAGCTCAAGGCTGCGCTGCCCAACACCCGTCTGCAGATGCTCCTGCGCGGGCAGAACCTGCTCGGTTACCGTCACTACAGCGATGACGTGGTCAAGGCGTTCGTGGCCAAGGCGGCGGTCAACGGCATCGACGTGTTCCGCATCTTCGACGCGATGAACGACGTACGTAACCTGCGCGTGGCCATCGAGGCGGTCAAGGCCGCGGGCAAGCACGCCCAGGGCACCATCGCCTACACCACCAGCCCGGTGCACACCACCGACGCCTTCGTCGCCCAGGCCAAGGCCATGCAGGCGATGGGCATCGACTCCATCGCCATCAAGGACATGGCCGGGCTGCTCACGCCTTACGCCACCTTCGAACTGGTCAAGGCACTGAAGAGCGAAGTGGATCTGCCGGTCTACATCCACAGCCATGACACCGCCGGTCTGGGCTCGATGTGTCAGCTCAAGGCCATCGAAGCCGGTGCCGACCATATCGACACCGCCATCTCCAGCCTGGCCTGGGGCACCAGCCATCCGGGTACCGAGTCGATGGTCGCCGCGCTCAAGGGCAGCCAGTACGACACCGGCCTCGACCTGGAACTGATTCAGGAAATCGGCATGTACTTCCACGCCGTGCGCAAGAAGTACCACCAGTTTGAGAGCGAGTTCACCGGCGTGGATACCCGCGTGCAGGTCAACCAGGTACCGGGCGGGATGATTTCCAACCTGGCCAACCAGCTCAAGGAGCAGGGTGCGCTGAACCGCATGAACGAAGTGCTGGAAGAGATTCCACGCGTGCGTGCCGACCTCGGCTTCCCGCCACTGGTGACTCCGACTTCGCAGATCGTCGGCACCCAGGCGTTCTTCAACGTGCTGGCTGGCGAGCGCTACAAGACCATCACCAACGAGGTGAAGCTGTACCTGCAAGGTCGTTACGGCAGGGCGCCGGGCAAGGTCGACGAGCAACTGCGCAAGCAGGCCATCGGCAGCGAAGAAGTGATCGACGTGCGCCCGGCCGACCTGCTCAAACCCGAGCTGGCGCGCCTGCGTGAAGAGATCGGCAGCCTGGCCAAGTCCGAAGAGGACGTGCTGACCTTCGCCATGTTCCCGGACATCGGCCGCAAGTTCCTCGAAGAGCGCGCTGCCGGGACCCTCAAACCGGAAGAGCTGCTGCCCATGCCCAATGGCCAGGGCGCTGCGCCGGTCGGCGGCGAAGGTGTACCGACCGAGTTCGTGGTCGATGTGCATGGCGAGAGCTACCGCGTGGACATCACCGGCGTCGGCGTGAAGGGCGATGGCAAGCGTCACTTCTACCTGTCCATCGACGGCATGCCGGAAGAAGTGGTGTTCGAGCCGCTCAACGATTTCGTCGCAGGCGCCGGTGGCAAACGCAAGCAGGCCAGCGCGCCGGGCGATGTGTCCACCACCATGCCGGGCAACATCGTCGATGTGCTGGTCAAGGAAGGTGACACGGTCAAGGCTGGTCAGGCGGTACTGATCACCGAAGCGATGAAGATGGAAACCGAAGTGCAGGCGCCGATTGCCGGCAAGGTCAAGGCCGTTCACGTGGCCAAGGGCGACCGCGTCAATCCGGGCGAAGTACTGGTGGAAATCGAAGGTTAACCTCTATGGAGCCCGGCCTGTTGGATGGGCAAATTTGACGGGGCGTAACCCGGGCTCCTTTTTTATTCACTGGCGCTTCACTTGAGGCGCCATAGGGTTTGAGACCCAGGAGCCGCAAGGCTCCTTTTTTTACCCCGGTTCTCTGGCCATGCCCCAGGTGCGCGAGCACAGCGCGGGCGATCAGCACCGCTGGCGCGGGGCATGGCCCTTTCCTTTCAGGCGGTCGGCGCGTTTGGCGCCTGCCTACAATCTGCTGAGCGTCAGCCCAGCGAGATCGTAGACAGGTGTTTTACGTCCTGGCCGTTTCGTTTCAGGCCTGCGGAAAGCGTGCGCGCGGCGTGGCCATCGGTACCTGGTCACCATCGAGCGGCAGGAAGCTGCCCAGCTCGGCGTCGTACGCCTTGATCTGGCTGGTTTCGATGTCGTACACCCAGCCATGGATGAACAGCTGGCCGCGGGCCAGCTTGGCTGCCACCGAGGGGTGAGTGCAGAGGTGGTTGAGCTGCGCCACCACGTTCTCTTCGGTAAGGATGGCCAGGGCCTCCTTGTCGTCACTGCAGTTGCAGTTCTCCGCTACCACGGTGCGCGCCACTTCGGCATGACGCAGCCAGGCCTTGACCGTGGGCATGGTTTCCAGCGATGCCGGATTGAGCACCGCCTTCATCGCGCCGCAATCGGAGTGACCGCAGACCACGATGTGTTGCACGCCCAGGGCCATCACCGCGTATTCGATAGCGGTGGAAACGCCGCCCATCATTTGCCCGTAAGCAGGTACCACATTACCGACGTTGCGGTTGACGAACAGGTCGCCTGGCGAGCTTTGGGTGATCAGTTCGGGCACCACGCGCGAGTCGGCGCAGGTGATGAACATGGCGCGCGGGTTTTGCGCGGTGGCGAGCTTCTTGAACAGCTCTTCCTGTTGCGGGAACACCTCGTTGCGAAAGCGTTTGAAGCCTTCGACGATGTTGTGCAGGGCCTGCTCGGCGGTTTCCTCGCCCTCGTGGGTCTGAAGCGGAATGACCTGGTGTTTGTAAGGCATGCGCTAAACCTCGTTGTTATCGAAAATACGCTGCTAGAACGACAGCCGCAGCGGGGTGCGAGTCACACGCCAAGTGTCGCCTCCGCCAGGCGGCGCGACAACTGGCAGGTTTTTGCAATTCGTGGCGCAGGGGCAGCCTAGCCGTTCATGTCGGTTGGCCAGGGTGTTGTCTCGGAGGTTGGGCCTGGCCCGGTGCGCTGGTGGTGTCGGAACATGTTTGGGAATCGGTGCGCATGGCCAAGGTGGCCCCGCGACACCCTAAGGTCTTTTGCGTACTGTCGCTTAGAGCAGGCTCAACTGTGCGCCCGGCGGGCAGAACTGCGAACAGTCCAGCATCACGCTGCCGCGTCGATCCAGACCGAGCTTGCGCCGCGCCAGGCGAAAGCGCTGTTCCAGCAGATCGGCGAATTGGCCCTCACCGCGCATACGGCTGCCGAAGCGGCTGTCGTAGTTCTTGCCGCCGCGGCTCTGGCGAATCAGGCTCATCACGTGGGTGGCGCGATCCGGAAAGTGCACCTGCAACCATTCCTCGAACAACCCGGCGATCTCCAGCGGCAGGCGCAGCAGCACGTAACCGGCCGAGCGGGCGCCGGCATCACGGGCGGCTTCGAGCAGCGCCTCCAGCTCCATATCGTTGATCATGGGAATCATCGGCGCGCAGATGGCGCTGACTGGCACGCCAGCCTCGTGCAGCGTGCGCATGGCGCGCAGGCGCGCCGCAGGTGCGGCGGTACGCGGTTCCATGATGCGTTTGAGCTCGTCATCCAGGGTGGTCAGGCTGAAGGCCACGCTGACCAGGTTGTGGCTGGCCAGTTCGCTGAGCAGGTCGAGGTCGCGCAGGATCAGCGAGCCCTTGGTGATGATGTGCAGCGGGTGCTTGTAGCGCAGCAGAACTTCCAGAGCCTGGCGGGTCAGGCGCTGCTCTCGTTCGATGGGCTGGTAAGCGTCGGTGTTGATGCCCAGGGCGATGGGTTGCGGCACGTAGCCGGGTTTCTGCAGCTGCTCTTCCAGGCGCTCGGCGAGGTTGGTCTTGGCGATCAGGCGGGTTTCGAAGTCGATGCCGGGCGACATGTCCCAATAGGCATGGGTGGGTCGGGCGAAACAGTAGATGCAGCCATGCTCGCAGCCACGGTAAGGGTTCACTGAACGATCGAAGCCGACATCCGGCGAGTTGTTGCGGGTGATCGCCGTCTTCGCTTTCTCCTTGCGTACTTCGGTGGCGCGGCTGTGCGGTGTCTCGTCCTGGTACCAGCCGTCATCTTCCTGCTGCGAGCGGGTGGGCGCATAGCGGTTGTGCGGATTGCTGGCGGTGCCGCGACCGCGCGGCGGCAGGTTCAGGGACATGTGAAGCGCTCCATATACTGTATGCATGAACAGTATATGGGTTGTCCGATTCGCGCCAGTGCTCCGCGTCGTTCAGTAGTCTTCTTCGACCGGTGGCGGCGGTGGTGGGGTAAAGGGCTCGACCACGTACTGGCGGCCGTAGCGGCGGCAGTCTTCCAGCGTGCCGTTTGCCTGGCGCAGGGTGACGAGGAAGGTGCTGCCCTGCGGGTCGTCGGCATCGATCACGCCGGTCTGCAGGTTGACGGCCTTGTTGAAATACCACTCGAACTCATCGTCCGCCCAGCTCGTGCCGCCGTACCAGCGCACGATCAGTCCGCCTTCGCGCCAGTGTACGGAGGCAAAGGAGTGACCATCCGGCCAGCGGTAGCCGACGATGCAGAAGTGGTTGCGGGTGCTGTAGGCCTTCTTCGACTGCAGCAGGATACGCAGCTCGGGTTCAGGATCCTGATAGGGCGGCGTCGTGGCGATATCGAAGCGGGCGTCCATTCCGGCGTAGATCGACTGGCCGAAATCCGTGGCCAGGGCGGTTGACGCGGCACCGAGCAGGGCCGCGCCGATCAGCTGTGCGAGAGGGCGCATGAACATCCTTGTGAGCGTGGATAACGCCCTGCACGCTAGCGCATCACAGGGCTGCTCAGGAAGCGGTCTTGCTCTCGATCACGTCACATTCCGGACGGCGCGCATAGCGCTGGGCGAGAACGGCGCAGACCATCAGCTGGATCTGGTGGAACAGCATCAGCGGCAGGATCAGTACGCCGATGCTGCTACCGGCGAACAGCACCTGGGCCATGGGCACGCCGGTGGCCAGGCTCTTCTTCGAGCCGCAGAACAGGATGGTGATACGGTCTTCCAAGTTGAAGCCCAGCCACTTGCCGAGCAGATGAGTGATCACCAGCGCCAGTGCCAGCAATACGCAGCAGGCGAGAATTACCGCCAGCAGGGTGAGCAGCGGCACCTGTTGCCACAGCCCGCCGATCACCGCGGCGCTGAAGGCGGTGTAGACCACCAGCAGGATCGAACTCTGGTCGACGTACTTCAGCCAGTTCTTGTTCTTCGATACCCAACCACCGATCCAGCGCTGGGCGATCTGGCCGAGGATGAAGGGCAGCAGCAATTGCAGGCTGATCTTGCCGATGGCATCGAGGATCGAGCCATTGTCGCCGTGCACGCCCATCAGGAAGGCCACCAGCAACGGGGTGAGGAAGATGCCCAGCAGGCTGGACGCTGCTGCACTGCAGATCGCCGCCGGGATGTTGCCGCGTGCCAGCGAGGTGAAGGCGATGGCCGATTGCACGGTGGCCGGCAGCGCACAGAGATAGAGCATGCCCATGTACAGGTCTTTGCCCAGCAGTGGTTCCAGCGCTGGCCTGAGCGCCAGGCCGAGCAGCGGGAAGAGGATGAAGGTGCAGGAGAACACCAGCAGGTGCAGGCGCCAGTGCCCAGCACCGGCGAGAATCGCCTCGCGCGACAGCTTGGCACCGTGCAGGAAGAACAACAGGGCAATGGCCAGGTTGGTGATCCACTCGAAGATCGTGGCGATCTGGCCGCTGGCAGGCAACAGCGTGGCGGCGAGTACCACGGCGAGCAGGGTCAGGGTGAAGTTGTCGGGCAGCAGGCGGGAGCGGGCCATGTTCGATATCCGGTGGTTGTCAGACTGGCCCGGCCACTCTAGCCTGAGTCGCATCGACCGACTAACGCCATCAGGCCAGAGAATGTCGCCTAACGGACAAAACCTGCTTCCCGAACGCGCGGTGCCGCGTTTGCCGCATCTGCCGCGGCCACTCTATGCACGCACCGAGTCGCTGGCGCGGGCTGTCAGCACGCCGCGACATAGCCATCCCTGGGTGCAACTCTCCTATGCGCTGGAAGGGGTGCTGCACGTACACAGCGCGGCGGGCAGCTTCGTCGCTCCGCCGCAGCGGGCGATCTGGATTCCTGCCGATCTGGAGCACGAGGTGGTCAGCTCGCCGGGTACCGAGATGCGCAGCCTGTATATCGACTGCGCCACCAGCGCCTGGGCGCCACCGCGCTGCCGCGTGCTGGAAATCGATAACCTCAGCCGCGAGCTGATCCGCCGCTTCTGCGAACTGCCGGTGGAATACGACGAGGGTGGCGCTGATGGTCGTTTGGCGCAGGTGCTGCTGGATCAGTTGCGTGCAGCGCGGGAGGTGGGCCTTTCATTGCCGCTGCCACAGGATGCGCGGCTGCTGCGCCTGTGCCGTGCGTTACAGGCGCAACCGGACGACAGTCGTAGCCTCATGCAGTGGAGCCAGGCCCTTGGCGCCTCGGAGAAAACCCTCAGCCGCCTGTTCCTGCGCGATACCGGCCTGACCTTCCG
Organism: Pseudomonas berkeleyensis; assembly: GCF_014109765.1. Classification (NCBI taxonomy): domain Bacteria; kingdom Pseudomonadati; phylum Pseudomonadota; class Gammaproteobacteria; order Pseudomonadales; family Pseudomonadaceae; genus Pseudomonas; species Pseudomonas berkeleyensis. The sequence continues at coordinate 5,416,408 of NZ_CP059139.1, read as the reverse complement.
CGCCTGGCGCCAGCGCTTGCGCTTGCTGGCGGCGTTGGAGCCTCTACAGCGTGGTGATCGTGTCACCGACGTGGCGCTGACCTGCGGCTACGACTCCACCTCGGCCTTCATCGCCGCCTTTCGTCAGCAGTTCGGCGAGACGCCAGGAGAGTTCTTTCGCGATTAATGTGGATCGGTAGCGGGAGGAGGATCAGTAGATACCGTCTTGCGCCTTACCGTGCAATTGCCAAAGCAAGATCGAAAGGTTTGCGCGATTTCAGTACGCCATAAGCGATGCACAGCAGCTTGCGCATCGCTGCGCAGACGGTTTGTTTACCCCTCTTGCCCCTGGCTCTCAGGCGCTCAGCCTGCGCTTTGATCGCTGGGTTATAAGTGAGCGCCACCACGGCAGGCAGGTACAACGCAGTCCGTAGTCTGGCCGAGCCCGTGCGAGAGATGCCGCTATGGCCTCGGGCGACACCAGACTCTTGTAACCGTGGATCTAAACCGGCAAATGCCGTGACGGCACGTGCATCGGTAAAGCGTTCGATATCACCGAGTTCAGCCATTATCAGAGCCGCGGTCTTCTCGGCGATACCATTGATGCTCACGAGCAAGTCGCGTTTACCACGCAAATCCGGGTCATCGTCGATATGTCGCTTGATCTGTTCTAGCGTCCAGGCGATCTGTTCATCGAGCCTTTGCAGAACCGCCTGAATCGAGCTTTGAACAGTGCTCGAGCTGACGTCGAGTCGATTGAGCTCCATCTGCCGCAGCGACTGCAGATCCTCCAGGCGCCGGGTCAAGGCACGCAGCTGACGCACGGACACCGGCTCCGGGTACCAGCCACGCAAGTGCTCGACGTGTAGCTGGCCATAGGTGGCGATCAGCTTGGCGTCCAGTTTGTCCGTTTTACTGCGTTGCAGTTGGCTCTGGGCATAACGGGCGATCTGCGACGGGTTGAGCACCGCGATCCGATAACCCAGTTCATGGAAATGCTCAGCAAGCGCCTCGTGATAGATGCCCGTGGCCTCCATCACGATCCATGCGCCAGGCTCGGCATGTCGCTGCAGCCAGTCGGCGAAGACCGCAAAGCCTGCCTTGTCGTTGCTCAGTTTGCTTTTGGTTCGGTGCTTGCCGTTAGGTTGCAAGATCGCCAGATCGAAGGTGCGCTTGGCGATATCAACGCCCACTACCGCTGCCATAATGTCCTCCTCCACAGATTTGCACCGATCATCACGTCATCCTGTCCAACCTTGCTGATGCGAGCTCGAAGCTCTGGATACCGTTCGGACTTGGCGGATGAGTGCGGAGAAGCGCAGCGCAATCTACGAGGCAAGCTCAAGGCTTAAGGGTGGGTACGGCCTGCAGCTCCTCCCCCGATGATCAGTCGGGAACCATAACCTCGCAGGAGGCTATGGTCGAGATACAAGGGTGGGTTAGCCGCCTGCCACGCAGCTCAGTCTTTACACGACCACTGTGGCGGCGTAACCCACCATAGGCGCTACGCGGCCTACAGGCTGGTGGGTTAGGCGACGCGCCACGAGCGAGGCGGCTGTCGATTCGTCTTCTGCGCCGCTAGCCCACCCTACGGTTCTCCGAAACCGTGCTAGCCGCTTAATGCAGCTCTACCGATAGTGCCTGGCCGCCGTCCTGCTGCCAGGTACCGCGCAGTGAACCGTCGGCCTGAAGCTGCAGATCGAATGTGGCCGGTGTGTCGCCACTTTCTCGAAGATGCAGGTGGCCGTCGCGCAACTCGTTACCGCTGAGCTCGATACGCGTGGCGTACTTGTCGTAGAAGTAGCTACTGGACTGTGGGCGGCTGTTCTGGCTGGTACCTACGACCAAGGTGATGGGATAGCGGCCGCCAATTTTGCCCCAGTACACGCCGCCGGCCTTTAGATCGCCTGGATGGTGACAGTCGCTGCGTTGCTCCAGCAGCAGGCAGCGCCCGTAGGGGCTGAGGTCAGTGTCTAGCTCCGCATAGGGCACGCTGTTGACGAAGTCGCCAAGGTCATCCAGTGCACGTGTTACATGGGGTGCGCAACCACCGGCAGTCAGCGTCAGTTGTTGTTTGCCGAGTTGCAGGCGGTCGTAACTGAGGTCCGCTTTGCTACGACTGGGCAGGCACTGGCGATACATATCCCGCTGTTCGTCGCTGCGTTCGTCGTGGTCGTCAGGGGAGAGCGATACCAACTCGTCGGTATTTCCGCCGGGTACCGGGATACCGGCCAGATAGTCTTCGATACGCTTGTTTCGTTCTCGGCCGATGCGCTCGCCCAGCCGTTGCAGACCGGCCGATGTGAAGAGCTGGCTCAGGCCGATGGGGTGGCCGCTGGCCAGGTCGAACAGATAAGTGACATGGCCCATGCTGGTATAGGCCCCGGTGTACTCGCCGCTGATGGTCAGGGACAGAAAGCCGGGTTGTTCCGTGTCGATCTGGTAATCCAGGCTGTTGGTACCCCAGATTTCCCCTTCCTTGGGCCAGATACGTTCGAAAGGCGAACGCTCGAAGCGTCCCGGCAAACCTTCCAGTTCCATGGCGTGCAAGTAGGTATTGATGCGCCGGACAGCCAGGCTATCGCCTTGCAACAGGGGGAAGCGATAGGTCTCCCAGTCGCTTCGCTTGGCTTCCAGGTTTTCGAAGCGCAGCTCAGCGGCCACCGGCAATGCGGCGCTGAGCAGGAAGAGGAAAAGAAAACGCATAAGGCCCTCCGTGGCCAGAAGTGAGCTACTCGCTGGGCTTTTTCAGCTTGGGATTGGGGAAGAACTGCACGGCCTGAACGCCTGCACTGGCCTTGGGTTTCAGGCCGCTGACGTTGACCCGCGTGGGAACCTCCTTGGGCACTGAATTGCCACGCGCATCGAGGGTGTCGGCGTAGCCGCAGGCCACGCATTCGCGGTGCGGTACGCCATCTTCGTCCCACATCTGGATCTTGTCCTGCTCGCTGCAGGCCGGGCACACGGCGCCGGCAATAAAACGCTTTTTCACGCTGCCTCCTGGCTCAGGCCGAGGTGGCGCAGCAGGGCATCGATACTTGGCTCACGGCCACGGAAGTCGACGAACAGCACCATCGGTGCCTGCGAGCCGCCACGGGCGAGGATGGCCTCGCGGAAGGCGCGGCCGGTGTCGGCGTTGAACACGCCTTCTTCCTCGAACTTGGAGAAGGCATCGGCGCTCAGCACCTCGGCCCACTTGTAGCTGTAGTAACCCGCCGCATAGCCGCCTGCGAAGATATGCGCGAAACCGTTGGCGAAGCGGTTATAGGCCGGCGGGCGCAGCACCGAGACTTCGCTGCGCACGCCTTCGAGCACGTCCAGCACGCTGCGGCCATCGCCATGGGTGGCGTGCAGTTCGAAGTCGAACAGGGAAAACTCCAGCTGGCGCACCATCATCAGCCCGGACTGGAAGTTCTTCGCCGCCAGCATCTTGTCCAGCATGGCTTGTGGTAGCGGTTCGCCGGTTTCGTAGTGGCCGGAGATCAGCGCCAGGCCGTCCGGCTCCCAGCACCAGTTCTCCATAAACTGGCTGGGCAGCTCGACCGCGTCCCAGGCCACGCCGTTGATGCCCGAGGCGCCGGCATGCTCGACGCGGGTCAACAGGTGGTGCAGGCCATGGCCGAATTCGTGGAACAGCGTGGTGACCTCGTCGTGGGTCAACAGCGCCGGCTTGCCGCCGACGGGCGGAGTGAAGTTGCACACCAGGTTGGCCACCGGAGCGATCAGCTTGCCGTCGGCGCTGCGGCGCTTGTCACGCGCGCCATCCATCCAGGCGCCGCCACGCTTGTTGGCGCGGGCGTAGAGGTCGAAGAAGAAGCGGCCGACATGCTCGCCGTTCTCGCTGATCTCGAACAGACGCACGTCCGGGTGCCAGGTGTCGAAGTCTTTCAGTTCGCGGATGTCGATGCCGTAGAGCTTCTTGACGATGGCGAACAGGCCGGTGAGCACCTTGTCCACCGGGAACCAGCCGCGTACCTCTTCCTGCGAGATGCTGTAGCGCTGCTGGCGCAGGCGCTCGCTGTAGTAGCCGACGTCCCAGCTCTGCAGATCGTTCAGGCCCTGCTCGGCGGCGAAGGCTTGCAGTTCGGCCAGATCCTGTTCGGCGAACGGCTTGCTGCGCACGGCGAGGTCACGCAGGAAGCTCAGCACCTGATCGGTGTTCTCGGCCATCTTGCTGGCCAGGCTCAGCTCGCTGTAGTTGGCGAAGCCGAGCAGGCGCGCCAGTTCCTGGCGCAGGTCGAGAATCTCGGTCATCAGCGGGCCGTTGTCGTTCTGCCCGGCATTCGGCCCCTGATCGGAGGCGCGGGTGCAGTAGGCGGCGTACACCTCTTCGCGCAGGGCGCGGTCGTCGGCGTAGGTCATCACCGCGTAGTAGCTGGGGAATTCCAGGGTGATCAGCCAGCCATCCAGTTCCTTGGCTTCGGCGGCTTGTTTCATCTGCGCCTTGGCCGAGTCGGTCAGGCCGGCCAGGCGGCTTTCGTCATCGATCAGCTTGGTCCAGGCCTGGGTCGCGTCGAGCAGCTGGTTGGAGAATTTGCTGGTCAGCTCGGACAGGCGCATCTGGATCTCGCCGTAGCGCTTCTGCTGCTCGGCCGGCAAATCGATGCCGGACAGGCGGAAGTCGCGCAGGGCGTGTTCGAGAATGGTCTTCTGCGCCACATCGAAGTTGGCGGCGGCCGGGCTGTTGGCCAGGGCTTCGTAGGCGTCGAACAGCGGCTTGTTCTGGCCCATCTCGGTCCAGTACTCCGACAGTTTGGGCAGGCAGGCCTCGTAGGCGGCGCGCAGTTCAGGGCTGTTGCGCACGGCGTTGAGATGGCTGACCGGGCTCCAGGCGCGGCCTAGGCGTGCGCCGAGTTCGTCCAGCGCCAGCACCAGGCCGTCCCAGCTCGGATTGGCCTGCTGCGCTTCAAGCAGCTTGGCGATGGCGCTGCGGCTGTCAGCGAGGATCTGGTCGACAGCGGGCTCGACGTGTTCAGGTTTGATCTGCGAATAGGGCGGCAGGTCGAAGTCTTGCAGCAGGGGATTGTTCGCGGTCACGACGAGGCACCTGTGGCGAATGAAGGGAGGGTTGCGGCGCAGAGAGCGGCAATAATTCTGGCGCGATAGCAACCGACATGGGGGCCATCTTAATTAGAATCAAGTTTTCCCGCAGCCCAGGAGATTTCTATCGTGGCGATTCGTAATTACCAACAGGCCACTCCACAGCTTGGCGAACGGGCCTTCGTCGACGCCAGCGCCGTGGTTATCGGCGATGTGGTACTGGGCGAGGACAGCTCGGTCTGGCCGATGACCGTGATCCGCGGCGACATGCACCGCATCCGCATCGGTGCGCGCACCAGCGTGCAGGACGGCAGCGTGCTGCATATCACCCATGCCGGGCCGTTCAACCCGGATGGCTACCCGCTGATCATCGGTGACGAGGTGACCGTCGGGCACAAGGTCACCCTGCATGGCTGCACGTTGGGCAACCGGATTCTGGTCGGCATGGGCAGCATCGTCATGGACGGCGCGGTGGTCGAAGACGAAGTGATCATCGGTGCCGGCAGCCTGGTGCCGCCGGGAAAGCGCCTGGAGAGCGGCTACCTGTACGTCGGCAGCCCGGTGAAACAGGCCCGCCCGCTGACCGACAAAGAGCGCAACTTCTTCAGCTATACCGCCGGCAACTACGTGAAACTCAAGGATCTGCACTTGGCTGAGGGGTACGACCAGTGAGCGCCGCCGCATTGGTCATCCGGCCTATCGAGGCTGCCGACTTCGATCAGGTCTGGCCGATCATCCGTGACGTGGTGCAGGCGCAGGAAACCTACGCTTTCGACCCGGACATGGATCGTGAAACTGCCTGGAAGATCTGGGTCGAACTGCCACGCGCGACCTTCGTTGCCGAGCAGGGCGGGCAGATACTTGGCACTTACTACATCAAAGCCAACGCCGCCGGGCCGGGCAACCATGTGTGCAACTGCGGCTACATGACCGCTCCCGCCGCCCGCGGTCAGGGCATCGCCGGCCGGCTCTGCGCCCATTCGCTGGACGTGGCCCGCCAACTGGGCTTCAGCGCCATGCAGTTCAACAGCGTGGTCTCGACCAACGAGGTCGCCGTGGCGCTGTGGCAGAAGCACGGTTTCGCAATCGTCGGCACCCTGCCCAAGGCCTATCGCCATGCGCGACATGGGCTGGTGGACTGCCATGTGATGTTTCGTGGTTTGGACGTGTGAAAGGCCGTGCGGCAGCGAGTCGTATCTGCGATCCCGCTTAGACGAACTGCTTGGTTCCGGACACCAATACCAGCGTAGGGCGGGCTCAGGAGCGAAGCGAACAGCCCGCCAATTGCTGCCTACGCGGCAGTGAAGCAGCCAAGGCCGAGCCTGCTGCGGCGCGTGCGTTTCTGAGCTGCCTACACGGCAGTGAAGCGGGCGGGTGGGTGACTTCGAGGCTATCGTCTTTTCTGAGCTGCCTACACGGCAGTGAAGTGCTGTCGCTGCCGTTGGCGGCAACCGTCGCTTTTCTGAGCTGCCTACACGGCAGTGAAGCACGTTACATAGTGCTGATCGCCACTCGGCAGTTTCTGAGCTGCCTACACGGCAGTGAAGGAGCGGCGCACTTTCTTGAGGCCCGAATTGCTTTTCTGAGCTGCCTACACGGCAGTGAAGGCCCTTCTCGCCAGCCATGCGGAGGGTGGGAATTTCTGAGCTGCCTACACGGCAGTGAAGCCGATTACCGAAGCCACCTGCGTGTTGCTGATTTTCTGAGCTGCCTACACGGCAGTGAAGGCGCGACTCTGGATGACCTGACCCGCGAGATTTTTCTGAGCTGCCTACACGGCAGTGAAGTTTCCGGCTGATGCGACAAGGTGAGTCCCAAATTTCTGAGCTGCCTACACGGCAGTGAAGGCCTTGCGTGAGGCGCGGCAGACGCTGGAGGATTTCTGAGCTGCCTACACGGCAGTGAAGAAGACCGACTATCAGCAGATCGTCGACGCCTGTTTCTGAGCTGCCTACACGGCAGTGAAGGTCGAGACGCCCGTCGTTCGCCATTTCATCAATTTCTGAGCTGCCTACACGGCAGTGAAGCTACCCTCTGCCGCTTCAGCCACGCTGTTCCATTTCTGAGCTGCCTACACGGCAGTGAAGGGCGACTTCCAGGCGAAGGACGAGCTGGAGAATTTCTGAGCTGCCTACACGGCAGTGAAGGATCCAGCTACTGCGAGGGTCGTCGCCCTTACTTTCTGAGCTGCCTACACGGCAGTGAAGTTTTCTCGCGGACTCAGCAGTACTCCACATCTTTTCTGAGCTGCCTACACGGCAGTGAAGACTCAGCGGCACAGCCGCCTTGATATCCGCCATTTCTGAGCTGCCTACACGGCAGTGAAGACGGTATTGAGGCTAGGTGTCTGTACATGGCTTTTCTGAGCTGCCTACACGGCAGTGAAGGACCTGGACGTTACAGGCGCGGACGGGATCCGTTTCTGAGCTGCCTACACGGCAGTGAAGGAGCAGTCAGGTGCATCGTGTAACCCTGGTAATTTCTGAGCTGCCTACACGGCAGTGAAGGGGGGCCTGTGCTTCCTGGCTTATCTGGTCTTTTTCTGAGCTGCCTACACGGCAGTGAAGGATGCCACCGTGGCCCGCCTGCAGTCGGAGCTTTTCTGAGCTGCCTACACGGCAGTGAAGAAGGACAACGAGAAACGAGCCAAGCCCGAAATTTTCTGAGCTGCCTACACGGCAGTGAAGAACGTTGTGCCGCTGCTGCGCTTCGTGCAGGTTTTCTGAGCTGCCTACACGGCAGTGAAGAATGCCGTACTGGTTGGTGTCCTGGACTTCGATTTCTGAGCTGCCTACACGGCAGTGAAGTAGAGACGATAGCGCCCAAGTTGCTGTTTCTCAACGCTGGAGGCCCTTCTCTGGCGGTTTGACCCTTTTTTCAGAGCTATCTCCAACTCCTTGATTTTTAAAGAGCCAGGGTATGGGGCCAGAAAAAGGGTATCAGTCCGGTTTCGAGCCCATGTGGGTTACCGCACGCAATCGGTGGGCGGTGCTTTTGCCTGCAAGGCATGGCGGCTATGCTCGCGTACATTCGATACATGCACCTAACGACAAGGATCGTTCATGACCCAAGCCAACCCTTTCGATATTGCCCCGCTGTCAGCACCTGCCGCTACGCGTGAGTCTCCGGCGCTGCCACATTACCTGGTAGGCGTTGCGCTGTTGGTTGGGGTGATCGGCATCCTGATCACGATGGCCACCCTGATGTTCAACTCGCCCATGGAGAACCTGGGCGAGTGGATGCTGCGCTACGGGGTGAGAAACTGGATCAGCCATCTGCTGATGGCCGGGCTGTGCGTGTACTGGCTGACGCAGAGCTATCTGGAGTGCAATGGCCTGGGCGACTATCGACAGCCCGCCGGTTTGCTGGTCGGTTATGGCCTGGTGTATCTGTGTTTGTCATGGTTGGGTGGTTACGCGATTAGCTATCTGTTCATGTGGAGCTATGAACAACTGAGCAATGGCGCGCTGACCAGCCTGTTCTGGTGGGCCTCGGAATTATTGCGCTTTGGCATCGAAGCCCTGCTGCCGCTGTGGCTGCTGCTTTATCTGTTTCGCTACAGCGCCGAGAAGGTTTCTGAACCGTTGAAAATGCCAGGGCAAACACTGGCCTGGTGTTTCGCGCTGGGCGTGGTGGTGATCTATCTGCAACTGTGCGCCCTGGCCATGCAACTGCTCAGCGGCATGCTTTACAGCTATGCGTTGGAAGGTTGGGAGGGCTGGATCGTCCTTGGCCACGGGCAGATCAATTTACTGGTGGCGTTCTTCGCAGCGCGTGGCGCCTTGCCTGAGCAGGTACTGGGGTTCAATGGCGGGCGCCTGGCGTTGGCCTGCCTGATCACCATGCTGCTGTGGATCGGCACTGCGCTGGTGTGCTCGGCACTCATGCTGGTGCTGTTGCTCTTCGGTGGTGCTGGCGAGAACGTCCTGCTGATTCTGCTGGGCCTGCTGCAATTGGTGTTGCTCTGGCCCTTCACCCGTCTTGGCCTGCGCTGGGGCTACCGGGCGCAGGCCGCGGTCTGACTCGTGAATTCACTGAGTGGGCGCCGTGCTCCAGCCCCCACCCAGCGCTCGTGCCAGGGCCACGCTGCTTTGCAGGTGGGCCAGGCGTAGCAGGGCGCTCTGGTCTTCGGCGGCATACAGCGTGCGCTGGGCGTCGAGCAGGTTGAGCAGGTCGTCAGCGCCCGCCTGGTAGCGCCGCTCGGCCAGCTGCAGGGCGCGCTCGGCCTGGGCCTGAACCTCCTGTTGCGCCTGCCATTGCGCTTCCACGCCGGTACCGGCGTTGAGCGCCACTTGTACATCCGCAAAGGCTTCGATGATGCGTTGGCGATAGCTGGCCAACAGCTCTTCGCACCTGGCATCGCTGCGATCGCGTTCGGCGGCCAGGGCGCCGCCGTCGAAGATCGGCGCGGTGAGCGCGGCGGTCAGTGAATACAGCGGGTCGGCGAATACACGGCCCAGGCTGCCGGCCGAGCCGTTGGCACCAGCAGATAGATTCAGACGCGGCAGCAGGGCGGCGCGTGCTGCACGCAGGTTGGCGTCGGCGGCACTGAGCTGAGCTTCGGCACGGGCCAGATCTGGGCGGCGCAACAGCAGCTCGCTGGGTAGGCCGGCCGCCAGCGAAGGTGCCTGCAAGGCGGCGAGCGAGGCTGAGGATGTTGTCGCCGGCTCGCCCTGGCCGAGCAGTACGGCAAGGTTGCTGCGTACGTCATCGGCCTGCTGGCGCAGTGCTTCGCGGCTGCGGCGTTGTTCGGCGACCAGGCCACGTTGCTGGGCCAGTTCCAGTGGTGTAGCAGCGCCAGCGTTGGCGCGAGCCTGCACGGTGGCAAGTACGCGTTCGGCGTTACTCAGGTTGAGGTCGGCCAGGCGCAGGCGTTCGTCCAGCGCGACCTGGCGCAGCCAGGTTTCCACCAGGCTGGCGGTCAGGCTCAGGCGCAGGGCATCGCGGTCGAAGCGGCTGGCAGCCAGCTCGGCCTGGGCGGCGTCGTAGTCGGCGGCCAGGCGGCCCCATAGATCGATTTCATAGCTGGCGGCGAGGCCGCCGCTGTAGCGATTGCCGGTGGCTTCGCCATTACCACCAAGACGGCCTTCACGACTGGCGCCGAGGTTGCCATCCAGACGCGGTAGCAGTGGGGCGCCGGCAGCGCGGCTGCTGGCTTGGGCCTGGCGCAGGCGCGCGGCGGCCGCAGCCAGATCCTGATTGTTGCGCAGCGACTGGTCGATCAGTGCATTCAACTCGGCACTGGAAAAACTGCGCCACCAGGTATCGGTCACGCTTTCGCCGTCCTGCGCATGTCGCCACTGCGTCGGAGCAGCGGGCAGCTCGGCAGGGGCTTCGGGCCTGTGACTGCAGCCGCTTAGCAGCAGGGCGGCGCATAGCGCAGGCGTGAGATAGCGGGTCATGGAAAGTCCTGTCATTGCGCGGCCAGCGCCACGACCGGGTCTAAGCGCGCGGCAGTCTTGGCCGGCAGGTAGCCGAATACCAGGCCTGTGCCCACCGAGCAGGCGAAGGCCAGCAGCATGGCCGACAGTGAGAACACCAGCGGTACGTCCCAGAGGATCAGCAGGGCGCCGAACAGCAGCCCGCTGGCCACGCCGACGCTGCCGCCAAGCAGGGTGACCAGCACCGACTCGGTGAGGAACTGGCGCATGATGTCGCGCTGGCGTGCTCCGGTGGCCATGCGGATGCCGATCTCGCGGGTACGCTCGCGCACGGTCATCAGCATCACGTTCATCACGCCGATGCCACCGACCAGCAGTGACACGGCGGCGATCAGGCCGAGCATCAGGGTCATGCTCTGCCGCGTCTTGGCTTCGGCCTGCAGCTTGGCGGCGGAGTTGTACACGCGAAAATCCGTGCGGCCGTGTCGTTGTTGCATCAGCTCTTCGATGGCGCTTTGCGCCTGCATGACCAGGTCGCTGCTGCGCACCTGAATCGCCCCGTAGCTCTCATCACGCAGCTTGGGGAACACCCGCACCACGCCAGTGCTGTGCGGCACCAGTACTTGCTGGTCGGGGTAGTTGCCGCCGGCTTCGCTGCCTTTTTCGCTCATCACGCCGATCACTTCGAAGGGCGAGCTGTTGATCAGGATGATCTTGCCCATCGGGTCGCTGCCATCGGGAAACACTGTCTCGTAGACCTCGTGGCCGAGCACCGCCACCGGGGCGATCTCGCGGTTTTCCGCAGCGCTGAAGAAGCGCCCGCGCGCCACGGGCCAGTGGTGGATCTGCGGCAGCTTGTCGCCGACGCCGAGTACTTCGGTCTGCAGCGCCTCCTGGCCATGACGGATCAGGGCCGGGTCACGCAGGATGGGCATCACCTCGGCCACTTCGCGCAGCTCACCGATGGCGGTGAAGTCATCCAGGGTCAGCACGCCGATCGGGCCGCCGGTGCGCGGCACGTCGCTGCCGATGTACATCATGTTGGCACCCATCACACCCATTTCGGCGACCACCTTCTGCCGCGCACCTTCGCCGACAGCGAGCATGACGATCACCGAGGCCACGCCGATGACGATGCCGAGCAGGGTCAGTGCTGTGCGGAAACGATGAATCAGCAGTACGCGCAAGGCGCCGCGTAACATGTCGCCCAGCTCACTGAAGAACGACGCGCCGCTGTCACGCCCAGCCTGCTGCATGTCCGTGGCGGGCAACGCATTGCTTGGCACCGCTGCGCCGCTGTCGCTGATCACCTCGCCATCACGGATTTCGACAACCCGCCGCGCCTGGGCGGCGACGTCGCGGTCGTGGGTGATGAGGATGATGGTGTGGCCCGCGTCCGCCAACTCGTGCAGCAGCGCCATGACCTCCTTGCCACTGCGGCTGTCCAGCGCGCCGGTGGGTTCGTCGGCGAGGATGATGCGCCCGCCGTTCATCAACGCCCGGGCAATCGACACGCGCTGCTGCTGGCCGCCGGAGAGCTGGCTGGGACGGTGCTCCAGGCGCCCGTCCAGGCCCAGACGATGCAGCAGTGCCGAGGCGCGCTGGTGGCGCTGTTCGGCTGGCATGCCGGCATAGACGGCCGGCACCTCGACGTTCTCCCGCGCCGTCTCGGTGGCGATCAGGTTGTAGCCCTGGAACACGAAGCCGAACGCCTCGCGGCGCAGCCAGGCCAACTGGTCGGCGTCGAACGCAGCGACGTCTTCACCGGCGAAGCGGTAGCTGCCGGCGCTGGGGCGATCCAGGCAGCCGAGGATGTTCATCAGTGTGGACTTGCCGGAGCCGGAGGTGCCGACGATGGCGACGAATTCGCCGGCCTGCACTGCCAGGTCGATGCCACGCAGCACGTCCACGGCCGGCGCGCCGTTGTCACCGCCGTAGGTGCGGCGAATGCCCCGCAGTTCGATCAGCGGGGCTGTTACTGGCACTACCACTGGAACCTCGACATGCCGTCATCGGCCTGCGCTTCGCCGGTCACCAGGTGTTCGCCTTCGGCCAGGCCGTCGGTGATTTCCGCCACCTGGCGATCCCGTGCGCCGACCTTCACCGCGCGCAGCTCGGGCAGCTCGCCCTTGGCCAGGACGCGCACCTGATAGTCGCCGGGCTTGCCTTGCAGGGCGTCCAGCGGTGCGGTGAGCACGCCCTTGGCCGAGGCGGTGACGAACACCACCTGGGCGGTCATCTGCGGCATCAGCTCGCCGTCGTCGTTGTCCACTTCGAACAGTACGGTGTACTGCACCACCTTCTCGGTTTCGCTGGCGCTGCTGCTCGACTCGCCCTGGCTACCAGCCGGCACTGGTGGCGCCGGGAGTACCTGGCGCACGCTGCTGTGCCAGCGCCGTTCGTCACCGCCGAGGGTGGTGAAGTAAAGCGGCAGGCCGGTCTTGACCCGGCGGATATCGGCTTCGGAAACGCGCGTCCAGCCGGTCATGCTGGAAAGGTCGGCGATGCGCATCACTGTGGGCGTCTGGTAGGTGGCGTTGAGGGTCTGGCCCTGTTTCACGTCGACGCCCAGCACCGAACCGGCGATGGGCGCGTAGATGCGCGTGTAGCTGAGCTGCGCTTCGTTGCCGCGCAGGCGCGCCTGGGCCTCGGCGATCTGCGCGCGCATTTGTTTCAAGCGGGCTTCGGCGGAGCGCAGGTTGGCGACGGCGATCTGCACGTCTTCCTCGCGGGTGGCTTCGTCGGCGAGCAGGCGTTGCTGGCGACGATGCTGCTGCTGCGCCAGGTCGAGTTGCGCCTGTTGCTCGGCCAGTTGCGCGCGCAGGCCGTCGAGAGCGGCGCGGTCGGCTTCCACCGTGGCTTCGTGCAGGCTGGCATCGATCTCGGCGAGCAGTTGGCCCTTTTCCACCTGATCACCTGGCTCCACGTGCAGGCGCATGATCTGCCCGGACACCTGCGCACCGACCTCCACCGAATGGCGTGGCTGCAGGGTGCCGATGGCCACCACCGTGGCTTCGACATCGCCGCGTGATACGGCGACGGTTTCATAGGCGATGGTCGGTGAGCGGTGAAGCCAACCGGTGAGGGTCAGCAGGATCGATACGATTGCAGCCAGCAAAACCAGGCGACGCGGGGAAAAACGGGAAAACACCATGCTGAAGCTCGACCTCTGCCTGAGCGCTGAAAGACCGGTCATGAACCTGCGCAGCGGCTGCGTGGTGCATGGGGGTGTGATGCGGATAAGGGAACTGGCCGCCCTGTTCTGGCGGCGCCGAGAGGGTAGAACTGGTGTTCCTAACTACAAAGACGGACGAGTGGCGCAAACCCGCTGTCCGTTCGTCGGGGCAGATGAAACAAAATGTTTCTGAATGGTTGGGCTCGATCGAGAGGAATCCAGAGCGTTGGGTGCTGCGCGCAATTGCCTTATCCTTCGTCTCCCTCCGCACAGGTGAAGTACGACGCGCTATGCACTACAGCAATATCCTCTTCGATCTCGACGGCACCCTGACCGACCCGCGCGAGGGCATCACCCGTTCGGTGCAGTACGCCCTGAGCAAGCTGGGTATCGATGAGCCGGATCTGACCGCGCTCGAGCACTTCATCGGCCCGCCGTTGCTGCAGTGCTTCATGGCCACCTATGCACTGGACGAAGCGACCGGCTGGCAGGCGGTGAATCACTATCGCGAGCGCTTCCGGGTTACCGGTCTGTACGAGAACCGGGTGTTCGAGGGTGTCGAGGCGCTGCTTGACGCGTTGGTTGCGCAGGGCCGCACGCTGTATATCGCTACCAGCAAACCGACGGTGTTCGCCGAGGAAATTGCCCGGCACTTCGGTTTCGCCCGCTATTTCAAGCGTATCTACGGCAGTGAGCTGGATGGCACGCGCACCAACAAGGTCGAGCTGCTGGCGCACCTGCTGCAGAGCGAGGGGCTGGCGCCGGATTCGGCGTTGATGATCGGGGATCGCAAGCACGACCTGATCGGCGCGCGCAGCAATGGTCTGCATGCGGCGGCAGTGGGCTATGGCTTCGGCAGTCGCGAGGAGCTGGCGGGCGAGGCGCCGGCCTATCACTTCGATACGCTGGTGCAGTTGCACGAAGCGTTCAGGCGCTAAGGTATTCGGTGGGCTGAAGCCCACCCTACGGATGAATATAAACAGGTAGGGTGGGCCGGGCGGCGCTCCGCTTCAGCCCACGAAAGGATGCCGCCATGGGTTGGCGGAGATGCTGGAGCAGGAAGGCGGTGTGCAAGAGCTGGCTCCCGCGCTCAGGCGGGAGCCAATCAGAGGCAGGTATCAGCCATTACGCTGATAAACGATCTTCTTGGTGCCGCCGTCGCAGCTGCCGACGACCATGCTCTGATCCTGGACTTCGGCGTTGGGCACGATTTCCAGGGTGTAGCTGGGCACGTTGTTGGCCTGAATCTTCACTTCGATCTCGGACTTGAGCTCTTCGCAGGGCTTGGGCGCGGCCAGCGCGCCGCCTGCAAGCATCATCAGGGCCAGGGCGGGAATCAGTCGTTGCATCGCTTGTACCTCCGGTGTTGGGCGAAAACCTGAATAGGTTGGACTGGCAATGTGCCAATCAGTTCTAGTCCTTTTGCCGCAGGCTTTCCAATTCAGCCCGACGATTTGCCTCCGGCAGCCGACCGAGCGCGGCCACGGCAGCATAGAAGGCTGGCCAATCCCGTCCTTCGCGCTCGAACAGCCGGGCGAAGGCCTGCACCCATTGGTCATACAGCCCGAAGGGCAGCAGCTTGGCGTTGTTCAGCGGGCTTTCGATCCAGGCGTCATAGCGGCCTTGGCCGCCCCACTCGCGTTGGCGCAGGGCACGGTAGTCGCGGCGCAGGCGCTCGAACTCGGCCTGCTTGGCCGTGCGCATGGCCGCCGCCGGCAGGTTGCTGGCATAGAGTTGCTGCAGGCGTTCACGGCTGGCCAGTACCAGTTCGATGAACTGCTGGCGCTGGCGGTCGTCGCTGGCCGGCGGTGTTTCCCCACGGGCGGCATGCCATTGGCGCAGCCCTTCGCGCTCGACGAAGGTGGCGAAGGATTCATTGAAGGCGGTATCACCCGGCAGGTAGTACTGCTGATGCGCGAGCTCGTGGAAGATTACCGCGATGAAACGCTCGTCGCTCCAGCGCAGCATGGTGTTGAGCAACGGATCGTCGAACCAGCCCAGGGTGGAGTAGGCCTCCACGCCGCCGATGTAGGTGTCCAGCCCCTCCTGGCGCAGCAGTGCCGCGGCGCCACGGGCGCGGCCTTGCTGGTAGTAGCCGCGATAGGCGACGCAGCCGGCGATGGGAAAACAGTGCAACTCGGGGTCGAGGGAGAACTCCTTCGTGGCGAACACGTTCCACACCACAAAAGGGCGGCCCAGATCGGCGTACAGGCGATAGCTACGGTTGTCCGGCAGATGCAGTCGTGCGCTGGCGAAATCCCTGGCCTGCTGTGACAGGCTCAGGCGCCTGGCCAGGTCGGGGTCGGTAGCAGGGTCGCTCAGCAGACGTTCGACCGGCTGGCGCGCTTGCAGCAAGTGCCACTGACCCTGGCCGAGATGAGCGTAGTAATCGACAGTCGAGCAGCCGCCCAGCAGCAGCGCGAGCAGGGGAACCGCGAAGCGGCGCGGCAGGTCGATAAAGAAGGCGTTGGGCATGCCGTCACGCTAGCTGATCGCGTCGTTTGCCTCCAGCCCTGTGCGTATGAATACGCCCGTTTCGCCTCGGTTTTGCCCGCCTCCCGGTGTAGGCTGGTGTCTGAACCCTTCTCGGAGGTCGCCATGCGCGCCCTGCTTTTCGCTCCCGCCCTGTTGATGCTCGGGGCCTGTGCGTCACCCCTGCCCAAGCCCGATCCTCAGCAGGCCTGGGTCGAGCTGTATTCCACTGCCGACACGCTGCTGATGGCTGACCGCCTGGATGACAAGCGCTGGCCTGATGGTCGCTACTTTCAGGTAACGCCCGGCAAGCACGAGCTGGAAACCCGTTTCCAGTTCGAAGTCCGTGGTGGTGGCGGGCTTGGCATGATGAGCGAGCCGTTGCGCATGACCTGCGAAATTCGCGTGCGCTACGACGGTTTTGTCGCTGGTCAACGCTATCGCCTTGAAGCACGGCAGATGCAGATGAAGGCGCAAGCCTGGCTGTATGACGATCAGCGCAACGTGTTGGCACGCGGTGAGGTGCTGCGCTGCGGCACGGCCATCTAGCGGATGGTGATATTGAATGTCGTGCCCTTGTCGGGTGGGTTAGCGGCGCTGAACACGGATCAATAGCCGATGCGCTCGTGCCGCGTCGCGTAACCCACCAGGCGCTGGATCGCGTTGCGCCGATGGTGGGTTCGCGTGGCGGCCATCCGCCACACCCGTTCCGACGCATCGAATCGGCACTGCTTCAGGCGGCTAACCCACCCTGCCAGCTGCGTAGCGCGAGTCGAGGTCAGCTGTCGAGCACGGCTTCCAGGGTGATCGTGGCGTTGAGTACCTTGGACACCGGGCAGCCGGTCTTGGCGGTTTCCACGGCCTTCTCGAAGGCGGCGCGGTCGGCACCGGGGATTTTCGCGCGCAGCGACAGATGCACGGCGCTGATCTCGAAGCCGCCATCCACCTTGTCCAGCGTCACCTGAGCCTGGGTGTCGATGCTCTCGGCGGTCATCCCGGCTTCGCCCAGTTCCTTGGACAGCGCCATCGAAAAGCAGCCGGCATGAGCCGCGCCGATCAATTCTTCGGGGTTGGTGCCGGGCTTGTCCTCGAAGCGGGTGTTGAAGCCGTAGGGCGAGTCCTTGAGGGCGCCGCTCTGGGTCGAGATGGTGCCCTTGCCGTCCTTGATGCCGCCCTGCCAGTGGGCCGATGCTGTCTTTTTCATGTGCGTCTCCCATTGCATGAACACGGCCGCCGGTCTGGCGGCCTGTTCTGATTCAGAGGGCTGTCAGGCGCACAAGTTCGAACTTAGCCGCGTTGCAGCTCGGCGAGGATATCGAAGGCATGCAGGCGATCAGCGAAGTCATACATGTCGCAGGTGAAGATCAGCTCGTCCGCTTCGGTCTGCTCGAGTAGTTGTTCGAGGCGCTGGCGCACGGTCTGCGGCCCGCCGATGGCGGCCAGGCCGAGAAACTCGCCCACGGCCTGGCGTTCGTGTGGCAGCCACAGGCCGTCCATGCTCGTCACCGGCTTGCGCTGCACCAGGCTCTGGCCGCGTACCAGGGCAAGAATGCGTTGGTAGGCGGAGGTGGCCAGGTATTGCGCCTGCTCGTCGCTGTCGGCTGCCAGCAGTGGTACGCCGAGCATCACGTAAGGCTTGTCCAGCACCGCCGAGGGGCGGAAATGGTTGCGGTAGATGCGGATCGCCTCATGCAGGTAGCGCGGCGCGAAATGCGAGGCGAAGGCGTAGGGCAGACCCTTCATGCCGGCGAGCTGGGCGCTGAACAGGCTGGAACCGAGCAGCCAGATCGGCACGTTGGTGCCTGTGCCGGGCATGGCGATCACCCGCTGCCCTTCCTGGCGGGGGCCGAGGTAGGCCTGGAGTTCTTCGACATCATTGGGAAAGTCTTCGGCGCTGCCATCGCGGCTGCGGCGCAGTGCGTGGGCGGTGTACTGGTCGGCGCCAGGTGCACGACCCAACCCCAGTTCGATCCGGCCGGGGTAGAGCGTGGCCAGTGTGCCGAACTGCTCGGCGATCACCAGTGGCGCATGGTTGGGCAGCATCACGCCGCCCGCGCCGAGGCGAATGCTGTTGGTGCCGGCGGCCAGGTAGCCGATCAGCACGGACGTGGCGGAACTGGCGATGCCGTCCATGTTGTGGTGTTCGGCCACCCAGAATCGTTCGAAGCCCAGACGCTCGACATGCTTGGCCAGCGCCAGCGAGTTATGCAGGGCCTGAGCGGCGTCACCGTCGTCGCGGATCGGCGCCAGGTCGAGGGTGGAGAGCTTGATGGAAGCCAGTCGGCTCATGGGGAGTCTCCTCGTTGCTTGGCCGCCTACTCTAACCCCTTGGGTTCAGGCTGCGCACGCCGCGCAGAGGCATAGTCATCATCGA
Organism: Pseudomonas berkeleyensis; assembly: GCF_014109765.1. Lineage (NCBI taxonomy): Bacteria > Pseudomonadati > Pseudomonadota > Gammaproteobacteria > Pseudomonadales > Pseudomonadaceae > Pseudomonas > Pseudomonas berkeleyensis. Next base: position 5,397,987 of record NZ_CP059139.1, on the reverse strand, counting down.
CGGGGGTGATGCGCTGGTGTTCATGCGGCCTGCTTGAGGCCCAGCAGGCCTGGCCGTGCAAGGCACGCAGGGCGTCTCATGCCTGTACGCCTTGCGCGCGTTTTTCACCGCCGAGCGGACACCACAGGCCATCGAAGCAATCTTCACCGCTGAGCAGGCGTTGCAGCTCCAGCGGACTGCGAGGGCGGCTGAACCAGTAGCCCTGAGCGTAGTGACAGCCTTCGCTGCCGAGGAAGTCCAGTTGCGCCTGTTTCTCGACGCCCTCGGCCACCACGGTCAGCCCCAGGCTGTGGCCTAGGCCGATGATCGCCCGGCTGATGGCCAGTGATTCGGTGTCCTGAGGGGCACCTGCGATGAAGCTCTTGTCCACCTTGATGATGTGCAGCGGAAAGCGCTTGAGGTAGCCCAGCGAGGAGTAGCCCGTGCCGAAATCGTCGAGGGCCAGCTGTATACCGAGGCTGGCCAATTCGCGCAGGCAAGCCAGGTTTTGCGCACTGTCCTCCATGAGCTGGCTTTCGGTGATTTCCAGCACCAGGCTGGAGGGCGGCAGGCCTGTCTCGCTCAGGATGTCGGCGACCCGTGCGGCGAAATCGTTCTGCTGCAACTGGCGGCTGGACAGGTTGACCGAGCAGCGCAGTTGCGGTTGCCCGCTCTGTTGCCAGGCGCGTACCTGGCGGCAGGCCTGCTGCAGTACCCAGTCACCCACCGCGAGGATTTCACCGGATTCCTCCAGGCAGGGAATGAACTCCAGCGGCGAGATGTCGTGGCCTGCATGCTGCCAGCGCAGCAGCGCCTCCACGCCGATCAGTTGCGGCTGATTGCCGTCGAGTTGGCAGATCGGCTGGTACGCCAGGCGTAGCTCACCACGTGCACTGGCCTGTGCCAGTGCGTTCTGCAGCTCCAGCTGGCGCTGCGCCTGTTGCTGCAATTCGTTGCTGTAGCGGGCGAATTGCGCTTTGCCCGCGCTCTTGGCTCGGTACAGGGCCAGGTCGGCAGCCTGCAGCGGGTCGAGCGGCTGACCGCTCTCCTGTAACGCGGCGATGCCGATGCTGGCACTGACTGCCAGCGTCTGTTCCTGCAGCCTGAGCGGCGTGTGCAAACTCTCGAGCATACGCTGGGCGACGCGCTCGGCGTCGCTCATGCAGGCCAGGTCGTCGAGCAGGGCGACGAACTCATCGCCTCCGAAGCGCGCCAGGTGATCCCCAGGCCGCAGGCAGTGACTGAGTCGCTCGGCTACCTCCACCAGTACACGATCACCGATCTGATGACCGAGGCTATCGTTGATCAGCTTGAAGCGATCCAGATCGATGAACAGCAGGGCTGCCTCACGTGCCCCCGGCCGTTGCTGGCGTTGTACGGCTTGTTGCAGCAGCTCGCCGAGTCGGGCGCGGTTGGCCAGACCGGTGAGCGGGTCGTGGCGCGCGGCGTGGTGCAACTGCTCCTCGGCAGCGCGTCGCTGACTGATGTCGCTCTGCGAGCCGGCCATGCGCCGCAGGCCGCCGCTGCAGGTATCGGCCACGCCACGCACCAGCACCCACAGGTAGCTGCCGTCCTGCCGCCGAATGCGGTATTCGTGATGAAGAAAGGGCGTGAGGCCGCGCAGATGGCTGTCGATGGCCTGGCGCAGGCCGGGCAGGTCATCACCATGGACGCGGCTGAACCAGCTGTGGCTGGTGGGCGAGAGGCTGTCGCGGTCGAGATCGAGCATGCGAATCCAGCGCTCGGAGAGGTACAGCTGATCCTGCTCCAATTGCCATTCCCACAGCCCGTCGTTGGCGCCGCGCATGGCACGGGCATAGCGTGCCTCGCTGTCCTGCAGCGCCTTGCGTTGGGCGGCGCCGTAGCTGTCCAAGGCCAGACCGATGTCGAAGAATACCTTCTTGATCAGGCTGGAGAAGCAATCGCTGGCCACCGAGGAGCCGAGCAGCTCGCCGAGCAGCCGATCCAGATACAGGCGGTAAGCGCCCAGGTACCACTTCAGGTCGACACCCGTGCGCTGATGCACCCAGCCAATGCGCAGTCGCTCCAGCACGTAGTCTTCGTCCAATGAGCTTTGCCACAGGCCGCGGTAGTAATCGGCCTGGCGTTGCTTGAGGCGTTCGGTGACGGCCGGGTCGCTGAGGATGGCCGACGGCGCTGGATAGTCGGCGAGTTGCTGATAGAGCGTGTCGACGAAGTGCTGGTTGGCATGTTCGACGCGTTGCGCACAACGCGACAAACGCTCGTTGTCGACCTGGCGCCAGTCGAGGAAGCGCAGGCGCTGGCGCAGTTCATCCAGATCCGGGGCGATGTGTTGGAGCAGATCCTGGAATTCTTGTTCGTTGCCCATCTCGGCCTCGTGCTTGTCCTTCAGCGCTAAAGATCGCCGGGAGCATTGCTAGGTGCTCGCGGCAGCCCGCTGGGTGTCTGCCATAAATGGCAGGCCAAAAAAAAGCGCCGCCGGCCGCGCTTCCTCGAAGGAAGGCGGCCAGCGGCGCTCTGTCTTGCAGGCCCTGTGTCCTGCCCGGCAAAGCCGGTCTCCGCATGCGGCGGAACCTACTGCGGCTAGCTTTTACCGCAATTACCCCAGGCGGGACAACTCTTCGCGCAGCTGACACAGGCGTTTACGCAGTTCGGCCAGTTGCACGGATTTGAAGGCATGGCGACTACGTTCCAGCACATCGATGGCGTCATCCAGGCTGGCATGGACATCCCCCAGGCTGGCTGTAGGCAGGCGCTGTACCCACTGACAGAGAGGCTTTTGCCGGCAACTCTCGATCTCGGCGATGACCTGGCATTGAGGCGCCTGACGGTGCAACAGATGCGCTACCCGTTGGCAGGCGTCTGCATCCGGCAGACTGAGCAGCAGATGGGTCTGAGGCATGGTGGTCGCGCTATATGGCAGATGGCTAGCAATGCTAGAGCGCGACCGCTGGTGGTTTATTGATCAGGGTCAGTGAGGCGGCTGTCACGCTCGACGCGAATCGGTTCAGCGTGACGCTTCGCTG